>CAMLIU010000406.1 GCA_946479995.1 uncultured Gemmatimonadota bacterium
GACCCGGTAGCTCAATCGGTAGAGCAAGCGGCTTTTAACCGCTAGGTCGTGGGTTCGATTCCCACCCGGGTCATGTCCCGCCCTCCACCACGCCGCCAAGTGATCGATCCGAAATCTCCGCGCGGCGACGCCAACCTCTACCGCCTCCTGGTGGAGACGGTGCGCGACTACGCCATCTTCGCTCTCGACCCTATGGGACATGTCGCGAGCTGGAACGAGGGTGCGCGCCGCATCAAGGGGTACGAGCCGGACGAGATCATCGGCAAGCACTTCTCGGTGTTCTACCCGCAGGAGCGCGTGGCCGAGCACTTCCCGGAGTACGAGCTGGAAGTGGCCAAGCGCGAGGGACGATTCGAGGACGAAGGCTGGCGGGTGCGAAAGGACGGCACGACGTTCTGGGCGAACGTCGTGATCACGGCACTCCATGACGAGAGCGGCCAGCTCGTCGGCTTCGCCAAGGTCACGCGCGACCTCACCGAGCGCCGGGAGGCCCAGCTCAAGGCGGTGGAGGACGCCCGCCGGCTCGCGCTCTCCGAGGAGGCGAATCGCACGAAGTCCTCCTTCCTGGCGGCGATGAGCCATGAGCTCCGCACGCCGCTCAACGCCATCGGCGGCTACGCCGACCTGCTGCTCGCCGGCGTCGGCGGCGAGCTCACCGCGCAGCAGCGACAGTACGTTGAGCGTGTCCATGCCGGCCAGCGCCACCTGCTCGGCGTGATCAACGACATCCTGAACTTCTCGCGCATCGAAGCAGGGCAGCTCGAGTACGACATCGAGCGTGTCTCCCTGCAGGAAGCGATCGACGAGGTGCTTCCCCTGATCGAGCCGCAGGCGCGTGCGCGCCGCATCGACCTCACCAACGGTGAACCCACCGACGTCACGGTGCTGGCCGACGCTTCGAAGGTGGAGCAGATCCTCATCAACCTGCTCTCCAATGCGGTGAAGTTCACGGAGGCGGGGGGCGCCATCTCCGTACACGCCGGGCGCGACGGCGACCGCGGCTGGGTGTCGGTCAGGGACACGGGCGTAGGCATCCCCGCCGACAAGCTGGATGCGGTGTTCCAGCCCTTCGTGCAGGTGGGCCGCAACCTCACGAGCCCGCACGAGGGTACGGGTCTCGGGCTCGCCATCAGCAGCGACCTGGCGGACGGCATGGGTGGCGAGTTGAGCGTGGAGAGTACGCTCGGGGAAGGATCGGCGTTCACGCTGAAGCTGCCGCTGGCGGTCGAGTAGGATTCGCCCGGGCGCAGCGTCCAGATCCCGCCGAGTACAAAGCAAGAGGGGAAGGCGCAAGCGCCTTCCCCTCCGACTTTCCGCACCGTGACAGTGCGCGATCAGGGATTCCGGTCGATGCAGGCCCCGTTCGCGAACTGCGGATTGTTCTGCTCCTGGAACGGCACCGGGAAGTTCACGTCATTGCCGTAGGGGCTGCCAATGATCGTCTGTCCCGTCGGGAACACCTGGTTCTGCGGGATCTGGTAATCACGCACCATGCGACGCAGGTCGCCCAGCCGGTGTCCGGTGAGGTACAGCCAGAACGCGCGCTCGCTGAAGAACTGCTTCACGCGGGCCGCCGGCGTCACCGGATCCACGAGCGGCGTGAGGCCGGCACTCGCACGCAGGGAGTTGAGCGTGGTGAGATACGCATTGCTGTTCCCCTTGTTCAGCGCCGCCTCCGCCTCGATCAGGCGTGCCTCGACGCCTGACGCCAGCACCACCGGCGAATCGAGATTGGAGTACTTGCCCGGCTGGTAGACGGGAGTCTTGAACGCGTCGCTGCCGACGGCGATGGAGTCCACGACCACGCGTGGATCGACGGTGTTGGTCCCCGACGGCCCACGGTTGAAGAACTGGAGGCCGTTGGTTCCCTCGCTGGTCGCTGCCGACGACCGGTGCTCGGAAGTGATGTTCTGGTAGATGCCGTTGTACTGGCCCGAAGTATTCGGGCTGTACTCGACCGTGTATTCGAAACCGGTCGGCACCGCCGACACGGCTGCCGCCGCGCCCGCGTAGTCACCCTTCGCGAGCAGCGCGCGACCGAGGCCCACCCGCGCCAGGTTCACCTGGGCATCCGAACCCGCGGCCTGGGCACGCGTCATCGCGAGATTGAACCGCGCGATGGCGCTGTCCAGCATCGCAGCCGTGGTGATCCCGGGGCCGAGCGTGAGCTGACCGTTCAGGTCCGTCGTGCCGAACGGCACGCCGGAGCAGAAGGTCTCGGCGAAGAACAGATAGGAGTACCCGGCGTAGTTCGTCAGCATCGCCTGGTCTTCCGTGTTCTTGCGCTCGGGGACGGCCTCGAACGCCGCCGCGGCCTGCTCGCTGAGGTTGCGAGCCCGATGCAAGTACTGATAGACGGGCAGCAGGTTCGTGTTGTCGGTCGCGATCAGGCGACGATCGATGTCCTGCATGCCGGTGAAGGTGCTGGCATACCACAGCTCGTCGGTCAGCAGGCCGCTGATGCCGATGATGCCGGGAGTGCCGTTGTTGCCCGGCGGGCCGGTGAGTGCGCGCGCGAACTCGTACTGCGCGCCGTTCCGCAGCTCGTTCAGGTTGGCGGTGTTGCGCGCCACGTCGCCGGTGACCAGGTCAGGATTGGTCAGATCCACCAGCTTGTCCGTATTGCACGCCACCAGCGACGCGATTGCGAGGATGCCGACGCCGAACCGGGCCAGCCTGGCCCGGCCGGCACGTGCGGCCTCCGTCGTCATGTGCTTCATCGAATTATGCTCCCGATCAGAAGTTCGCGTCGACACGAACCTGGAACAGCCGGTTCGGCGGTACCGTCGTGAAGTCCGCGGTGGTGAAGTTGGCC
>CAMLIU010000407.1 GCA_946479995.1 uncultured Gemmatimonadota bacterium
AACGCTCCCCGAAAATCACCTGGGACCAGCTCCGCGTGGGGCTCGTGATCCTCGTGGCGCTCGGCATCATCGGCATCGCGGTCTACAAGCTCGGACAGGCGGCCAACCTGTTCACCAAGCGCTATGAGCTCGTCGCGTACGTGGACGACGCGAACGGCCTGCGCGAAGGCGGCTCCGTCATGGTCGCCGGCCAGCTGGCCGGCACGGTGAAGAAGATCGACTTCCTCCCCGTGGACGAGGACACCACGCGGAACCTCAAGCTGACCCTCGCCGTGGACGGGAACGTCCAGGAGCAGATCCGCCGCGACTCAAAGGGGAAGCTGCGCACCATGGGCCTCCTCGGCGACAAGGTGTTCGACATCACGCCGGGCACCCCGCGCTTCGCCGTGCTGCAGCCCGGTGACACGATCCCCATCGAGCCCTCGCTGGACTACGAGGCGGTGATCGCCAAGGCCAGTGGGGCAGTGGACGACATGGTCGGCCTGACGAAGGACCTCCGTTCGATCACCGGCGGCATCGTCGCCGGCAAGGGGACGATGGGCCAGCTGATGACCAACCGCGCCCTCTACGACCAGCTGAACGGGACATTGGCCCGCGCCAACCAGATGCTGGCGCAGTTCCAGAACCCGAACGGCACGATGGGCCGCCTGCTGAACGATCCCACGCTGTACAACCGCCTGTCGTCGGTCATCGCCTCCACCGACTCCCTCGTGACCACCCTGAACTCCAACAAGGGCACGGCGGGGATGCTGCTGCGCGACACCACGCTGTACACGAACATGGTGGGGATCACCCGCGGCGCCGACTCGCTGATGAAGACGCTGACGAGCGGGCAGGGGACGGCCTCGCGGCTGCTGACCGACCAGACGCTGTACGATCAGCTCAACAAGCTGGTGACGGATCTGTCGGCGATCCTGGCTGATGTGCGACGCGATCCGGGGCGGTACACGAAGGGCATGATCAAGGTATTCTGACGCCCTTGCCCGAGGCCCAGCGAGCCACTAGAATCAGGATTCCGGCACAGCTGTTTCGTGGCGGTTCGGTCGCGTAGCTCAGCTGGTTAGAGCGCTGCTTTCACACAGCAGAGGTCCACGGTTCGAGTCCGTGCGTGACCACTCCCGTCTCTGCATGCAGTTTCTTCGCGCGTTCCTCCCGCAGGCGAAAATGTACGGTGCCCGTTACCTGCGGCCGCTTCTGGTGGCCGCATTCTTTTTGTTGCTGCCCGTCGTTGCCGGCGCGCAGGTGCCGACGACGAAGCCGACACCGGAGCAGGCGCGCATCCTTCTCCAGACGCGCCCCGATCTCGTCCAGCAGCTCCGCGAGCGGATGCTGAGCAGCGGGATGACGCCGGAGCAGATCCGGGCCCGGCTACGGGCAGAAGGCTATCCGGAAGACCTGCTCGATGCCTACATGCCCGGCTCGCGCGGCGATTCCATTCCGCCCAGCGCTACCGTGCTTCGCGCCGTCCAGGAGCTCGGCATCGCCGACTCCACGGACCTGGCGAACGGCTTCATGGCCGACACGCTGTTCGACAGCACCGGCGTCTCGCGTCGGCTGCCGGGCGCCGTGGACATGTCCATCCTGTCGCGGATCCAGGCGCCGTACCGTCCCGACACCATCCGCAACCGGTTCGCGCGCGACTCGGTGATCCGGATCATGACGAACCCCGATTCGGGATTCGTCATCTTCGGGCTCGACGTCTTCCGCTCCTCCACCACGCAGTTCCAGCCCAACCTCGCCGGTCCGGTGGACCCGAACTACCGGCTCGGCCCCGGCGACCGGCTCGTGCTCATCCTCACCGGGGACGTGGAGGCGTCGTATTCGCTCGACGTGACGCGCGAGGGGTTCGTGGTGGTGCCGCAGGTGGGGCAGCTCTTCGTCAACAACCTCACTCTCGGTGAGCTGGAGCGGCTGCTTCGCTCGCGACTCGGGCGGGTCTACTCGGGGATCGGCAGCGGTTCCACGCGCTTCTCCATCAACGTCGCCCGCCTGCGCACCAACCAGGTGTTCGTCGTCGGCGACGTGGTGCGCCCGGGGAGCTACCAGGTGTCGAGCGCCGGTACGGCGCTCACCGCGCTCTACGCCGCCGGTGGCCCGACGATCAACGGCTCCCTGCGCACGATCGAGATCCGTCGCGGCGGGCGCACGGTGGACACCCTCGACGTCTACGACTACCTGATCCGCGGCGACGCGTCGCACGACGTCCGCCTCCAGTCGGGAGACATCGTCTTCGTGCCCGTCCACGGGCCGCGGGCGCGCGTGGTCGGTGAGATCGTGCGTCCGGCGACGTACGAGGTGCGCGAGGGCGAAGGACTGCCGCAGCTGCTGCAGGCCGCCGGCGGCTTCACCGCCACCGCGGCGCGCCAGCGCGTGTTCATCGAGCGCATTCTGCCCGCTACCGAGCGGGCGGGAGGCCTCGCACGCACCACGATCGACGTCTCCTCGAGCGCGCTCGCCAGCGGGCTCGGTCCCGACGTCCCGATTCGCAACGGCGACGTGGTGCGCGTGTTCCCGATCGCGGAAGAGGTTCACAACCGGATCGCGGTGACGGGCAACGTGAACACGCCTGGTCCCCAGGGGCTCACGCCCGGGATGACGGTCGCGGATGCTCTCCGTGCCGCCGGTGGCGTGAAGCCGGACACCTATCTTGGCGAGGTGCTGGTGAGCCGGCTGCAGCCCGACCGGACGCGCCTCCAGCTCCGCGCCCGGCTGGCCGATACCACGGGGACCGTCGTCAACGACTTTCCCCTGCAGGAGAACGACCAGATCCAGGTCTTCTCCCTCACCACCTTCCGTCCCCAGC
>CAMLIU010000408.1 GCA_946479995.1 uncultured Gemmatimonadota bacterium
GACGCACCTCCGGTCGACATTCCGCCCGAGGTGATCGCCGCGGAGGCGGAGCTCATCGATGCGCGTGAGCTGCTGGAGACGCCGGCGGAGTCTGCGCGCGTGCCCGAAGAGTCCTCGGCGTCGCCCGCGCCGCCCGCGCCTCAGCCGGCGACGCCGACGTCGAAGGTGGATCTGGAGTGGTCGCCGGAAGTTCCCGCTCCCTCCACGCCGCCCCGGGTCACCCCCTCGCAGCCGTTCGTCACCGAGACGATGGCCGAGCTCTACGTGAAGCAGGGTTTCCGCGAGCAGGCGCTCGATGTGTACAAGCTCCTGCTTGCAGCAAGCCCGGACAGCGAAAGGCTGAAGGAGCGCGTGGCCGAGCTCCAGCGACGGGACGAGGTGGACAGCGGTCCCAACGTGCGGGAGTTCCTCGCGCGGATCGCCGGTCGTCGGCCGGGTGAAGGGCGGGCGGCCGCCGTTCCGCCGGCGAGCGACGACTTCGCGTCGTTCGATTCCTTCGAGACCGTTCCCGACACTTCGTCGGCCGGGGGCACGCGGACTCCGCCAGGGCAGGACCGCGCTGCGTCGAATGTGGCGCCGGAGCTCCAGGGGCTGCCCATGCTCGACGACGACCCGCTTCCCGAGGCGTCGGCTGCACAGCCCGAGACGTCGGCTCCGCAGCCACCGTCGCGGCCGCAGGACTCCCGCGAGTCCGAAGCGGCCAGGGGTTCCATCGACGCGCTGTTCGGCGAGCGTTCCGTGAACCAGGCCGACGCCTCCGCGGCGTCCGCGCTCGCGCAGGCGTTCGGGGGGGAACAGAAGGAGGCGCCGGCAATAAGCGGGCGTCCCGCCCGGGCCGCCGCCGGCGAGCTGTCGCTCGACAGCGTGTTCCGCGATGGGGGAGCACGTCCGCCGCGGAGCGCGCAGTCGTTCTCGTTCGACCAGTTCTTCTCCGAGAGCGCCGCTGCCGAGCCGCCGGCCACGCCGGGTCCGGCCCCTACGCCTTCGCAGGGCACGGGCACGCAGCCCGAGCCCGCCGAACGCAACGCGGACGACATCGAGCAGTTCAACTCCTGGCTGCAGGGCCTGAAACAGAAGTGAGGATCGCCGTCCTCAACGGGCCGAACCTCAATCTGCTCGGAACGCGCGAGCCCGAATTGTACGGGCGCGTCACGCTGGCGGAGGTCGAGGCACGCCTCGGCGACGTTGCGCGCGAGCTCGACGTCGAGCTGGAATGCGCGCAGCGCAACGGGGAAGGGGAGCTGGTGGAGCTCGTGCATTCCCTGCGTGGCCGCGCCGACGGCGTCGTGGTGAACGCGGGTGCGTACTCCCACACCAGCCTCGCCCTGCGCGATGCGCTGACCGGGGTCTCGCTGCCGTTCGTGGAGGTACACGTCACCAACGTCCATGCGCGCGAGCCTGAGCGCCATCGCTCCATGCTCGCGTCGGCGGCGATCGGAAGCGTCGTGGGGCTCGGGACCTTCGGCTACGAGCTGGCGCTCCGTGGCCTCGTCGCCACGCTGCGCGCGCGCAAGGGAACCCGTGGCTGACGCCCGACCCCGCCGCATCGCCGCCCTGGTGGACGGGCTGTCGGCGGCACACCTGGACGGGCTGCTCCTCACCGGCCTTCCCAACATCCGCTACCTCACCGGCTTCTCGGGCTCGAGCGCCCTCGTCGTCGTCACGGTGCGCGAGATCATCCTCATCACCGATTTCCGCTACCAGACGCAGGTGGCGGATGAAGTGGGGGACCTGGCGCGTGTCGTGATCGAGCCGGCGAGCCTGTGGACGGGGCTCTGGCAGCAGCTCGCCCACCTGCCGGTGAAGGTGATGGGATTCGAGACGGCGCACATCCAGCACCGGGACTTCCAGCGCCTCGTGGAAGCGGGTGCGCGCTGGCAGTGGCGGCCCACCGCCGACCTCGTGGAGACGTTGCGCGAGCGGAAGGACGAGGACGAGATCGCGCTCATTCGGCAGGCGGCCGGCGTGGCGACGCGAGCGCTGGAGCGCACCCTGCCGCAGGTCCGCGCGGGCATGTCGGAGCTCGAGGTGGCCGGGGTGCTCGAGAAGGCGCTACGCGACGAGGGGAGCGAGGGCTTTCCCTTTCCCAGCATCGTGGCGAGCGGCCCGCGTTCCGCGCTCCCGCACGCGCGTTCATCGGCCCGGGTGCTGGAGCGGGGGGACTTCCTCCTGATGGATTTCGGCGCCGAGGTGCAGGGCTACTGCTCGGACATCACGCGCACCGTGGTGATCGGGCGGGCGGACGACGAGCATCGCGCGCTGTACGATATCGTGCGGGAGGCGAATGCCCGCGCGTCGGCCGGGGTCCACGCCGGAATGAGCGGACGGGATGCCGACGCTATTGCCCGTAACTACATTGATCGGGCCGGATTCGGCGAGCTGTTCGGACACAGCCTTGGGCACGGGATCGGGCTCGAGGTGCACGAAGCGCCGCGGCTGGCACGGACGGCCGAGGCTGGTCTGCCGGAAGGTGCAGTGGTGACGATCGAACCCGGCGTTTACCGTCCGGGCTGGGGCGGAGTGCGCATCGAGGACGACGTAGTGCTCGCTGCCGACGGACCTCACATTCTCACGGATTTCCCGCGCGAGCTCCTGGAGCTCGGCTGAATGGCGCCCCGCGCGAGCGGTGCGACAATACCCATCAGGCCTATGATCGACTTACGCTACGTCAAGAAGCTCATCGAGATGGTGGACGAGTCCACGGTGGATTCCCTCGAGATCACGTCGGACAAGGGAGTGAAGATCCGCATCTCGAAGAGCCCGTCGGGGCGCGGCATGCACGTGGCGCCGCAGCCGGT
>CAMLIU010000409.1 GCA_946479995.1 uncultured Gemmatimonadota bacterium
ACGTTCGCGTCGGTGGAGGCGGTGACGAGCTCGGGCACGCGACCGATGGCGCGCGTTGCCGCGCAGGCGATGCGCACGAGCGGGTGATGCTCGGAGGTCGCGCCGCAGGGACGGTCGCCGATCATTGCCACGTCGTACGACAGCGGTTCCGTTCCCGGCGCGCGACGCGAGTTCTCCTCGCGCGCGGCCGTGTGCACCGCGGCGCGGACATCGGCCACACAGCCGGCGAGCACGTCGGACGAGCTGGAGCGCAGGTCCACCTCGAGCCACGAATCCTCGGGGATGGAGTTCACGCTGATCCCGCCGCCAATGCGGCATACGGAGAGGGTGGTGCGCGGACGACGCGGCAGCGGGAGCGCGGCGAGTCGCGCGGCGGCGGCACCTGCGGCGTGCACCGGGTTCGGCACGCCATACGCGGCCCAGCTGTGCCCACCCGCGCCGCGATACGTGATGCGGAACCGCCGCACGCCGAGCGCGCGATGCACGATGCGATCGTCGCCGGCACCATCGAGGGCGATGCAGCAGGCCGGCGTGCGATTCATGCTCGCGAAGAGGTGCTTGGCGCCGCGCAGGTCGCCGCCTCCTTCCTCCCCCACCGTGCCGACGAACACGATCGGGCGGCGCGTGCGCAGCGTGGTTCCGTCGATGACTCGCGCGAGGGCGAGCATGCCGGCAAGGCCGCGCGCGTTGTCCACGATGCCCGGCCCGTCCAGCCGGGCGCCGCGGCGGCGCACGGTGACGTCGGCATCGCCGGGAAAGACCGTGTCGAGGTGCGCGCAGAGGAACACAGGCGCGTCGTCGTCGGCGCCGGCGCGGGTGCCGAGCACGTTCCCCACTTCGTCCACCCGGACGCGCAGGCCGAGCGCGTCGAACCGTGCCGCGAGGTACGCGCCCCGCGCTGCCTCGCCTCCGGTGGGCGAAGGAATCGCCGACAGTGCCATCTGCTCCCGGAGCACCTCCTCGTCGCCACCGGCGAGCTCGGCGCGGGCCGCGCCGAGTCGCTCCCAGATCTCGTGCACGTCGGCGAGCCCGGTGAGTGGCGACCCGGCCCGCGCATCGAGTGTGCGCATGTGCTATCTATGGCCCCTGGACCGCCGCCGGCGCAAGCGCCGGGAAATCATCGGGCGAGCCCGACCATAGTCAGCAACGCATGAACGACTCCGATTCGCGACCCCGGCTCGGCCGCAACGTGATCGCGCTCGGCGCGGTGAGCTTCCTCACCGACGTGTCGAGCGAGATGATCTACCCGCTCCTGCCGGTCTTCCTCACGGTGACCCTCGGTGCCGACGCGGCATTCGTCGGCGCCATCGAGGGGGCTGCCGAGACGACGGCGGCGCTGCTCAAGCTCGCGAGCGGCTGGTGGTCGGACCGGGTGAGACGCCGGAAGCCGCTCGTGGTGATCGGCTACGGCATCGCGAGCGTGGCGCGGCCGCTCGTGGCCATTGCGCAGTCGGCGGCCCAGGTGCTCGCCATCCGCGTGTCCGATCGGGTGGGGAAGGGAATCCGCAACGCGCCACGGGACGCGCTGATCGCCGAGTCGGTGGATCCGTCCATCCGCGGACGCGCATTCGGCTTTCACCGCGCGATGGACAATGCCGGCGGCGTGCTGGGACCCCTTATCGCCTTCGCCGTGCTGACCTGGCACTTCGCGGCACTGCGCACCGTGTTCTGGCTGGCGGCCATCCCTGCCTTCCTGTCCCTGATCGTCCTCATCGTCTTCGTCCGCGACGTGCCGCGGGCCGCGGCGCGGTCGGGGGCCGCCGCGAAGGGACTCGACCTCACGCGTCCGATGGGCGCGCGCTTCTGGCAGGTGCTCGGGGTGATCTTCCTCTTCACCCTTGGCAATTCCACCGACGCGTTTCTCCTGCTGCGGGCGAACCAGCTCGGCGTGCCGGTGGCGCTGGCGCCGATCCTGTGGGCAGCGCTCCATGTGGTGAAGACGGCGTCCAACGTCCCGGGAGGAGTGCTGTCGGATCGGATTGGGCGCCGGCCGACGCTGATTGCCGGCTGGCTGCTCTACGCAGCGGTGTACTTGGGCTTCGCGCGGGCCAGCGCAGCCTGGCAGGCGTGGGGGCTCTTCGCCCTGTACGGCTTGTTCTTCGGGCTCACCGAGGGAAGCGAGCGAGCGCTCGTGGCGGACATGGTGTCGCTGGAGAGCCGGGGCACGGCGTTCGGCTGGTACAACCTGGCGATCGGCCTCGGCGCGCTGCCGGCGTCGCTCCTGTTCGGCTTCGTCTGGGACCGCAGCGGTGCGCCAGTGGCGTTCGTCCTGGGCGCATCGCTTGCACTCGTCGCGGCGATCGGAATGACACTCGTGGGGAAGAAGGCATGACCGAATCGATCGGGCCAGCGGCCCGAAAGGGATTGCTCGCGCAGGCTCGCGGCCTCCTCGGACTGCTCTGGGCGACGATCAACAAGTTCTTCAGCGACGGCTGCTCGTCCATGGCGGCGTCGCTCTCGTTCTACACGTTCTTCTCACTGCCGGCGCTGTTGTCGCTGCTGCTGAGCCTCGTGGGCCAGCTGACCGACCCGACGCAGCTGCAGGAGGCAATCGTGGCGCAGGTGGGAGGGCTGATTGGAAAGGCGGGCGCCGAACAGGTGACGACGATCATCGCGCACTCGCGTGCGGGGCAGGGGCCGGCGTCGCTCGGCACCATCCTGTCGGTGCTCGCGCTCGCGTTCGGCGCCACGACCTCGTTCGCCCAGCTCCAGAGCGCGCTCAACAAGATCTGGGCGGTGAAGCCGGACCCGCGGCGCAACCAGATCCGCGTCTTCCT
>CAMLIU010000410.1 GCA_946479995.1 uncultured Gemmatimonadota bacterium
GCGAGCTGGGACGCGCTCGAGTACGTGATGGCGCAGCTGACCACCGAGCGCATCTTCGTCGTGCTGAGCCTGCGCAGCGAGGAGGCGGCCTACGGCATGGTTCGCGAGCGGCGCCAGCGCCTGTCGCGCGACGAGCGGTCGCGCGAGCTGCGCGTGGAGCGGCTGGATGCGCGCGAGGTCTGCGAGTGGCTGCAGGGCGCACTCCATCGCTCGGAGCTGGGCGACGACCTGCTCACCTTCGTGCTCCAGCGGACCGAGGGCAACCCGTTCCTCGTCATGCAGCTGCTGCGCGCGATGCACGAGCAGGGCGTGTTCACGCACACCGGCAGTGCATGGGTGTGGACGATCCCGTCCTCGCTGTCGCTGCCATCAGGGATGGCGGACCTGGTGGGGCGCCGCCTGTCGCGGCTCTCCAGCGAGTCGTCGAAGATCCTCGTCACCGCGGCGGCGATCGGCCGCACCTTCTCGCTCTCCCTGCTTGCCGATGCCGCCGGGGCGGAGATGGACACGGTGCTCGATGCCGTGGACAGCGGGCTCGCGAGCTCCGTGCTGGAGCCGGTGCACGAGCTGGACGACGACACCTACCGCTTCGCGCACACGCTGCTGGTGGACGCCGTGCTCCGCACGGTGAGCCCGGCGCGCCAGCGCATGATCCATCGGCGCATCGCCGACCTGCTGGCGGCGCGCAGCCCCGACGCCGTGGACGCCGTGGCCTGGCACTACGCGCGCAGCGGCGACGGCTCGCAGACCTACACCTGGTGCCGCAGCGCCGCCGAGCGCGCGATGGCGCGCTACGCCCTCGACGACGCGACCCGCTTCCTCGAGCTGGCGCTGGAGCACGCCTCCGCCGACGACCAGCGCATCGCGGCCCAGGACGAGCTGGCACATGCGGCCGAGCTGTCCGGACGCTGGGACGAGGTGGCGCGGTGGTGCGATGCCATGCTCGGCAGCTCGCTGCTCGCCGCGCAGCCGGCACGCGCGCTGCCAGTGCTGCAGCGTCGCCTGCACGCGCTGGTGCGCCTCGGCCAGGCGGCCCCCGACACCGAGGCCGCCTGCCGCGACCTGCTCGCCGTAGCCGAACGGGAGGGCACGCGCGCGGACGTGGTACAGATCCGTTCGCTGCACGTGCAGGCGCTGGCCCGCATGGGTCGCACGCAGGAAGCGGTGGACATCGCCACCGAGTCGGTGTCGCTCGCCAAGGCGGGGGGCGACGACAGCCTCGTATGCGAAGCGATGCACCGGCTGGGCATCACGCTCATCGCCGCGCGGCCGGGCGAGGCGGTCGAGCTGCTGCTGCAGCTCGTGTCACGCGCCCGCGCGCGCCGCGACCGCGCGATGGAAGCCCGCGCATTCCTCTCGCTCGGCGTGGCGCGCACGCGCGCCCGCGACGACCGCGGCGGCGCGGAGGCCTTCCGTGCCGCGCTCGGCGCCGCACGCTCCGCACACGCCCTCGACATCGCCGCCAGTGCGTCCATGAACCTCGGGGTACTGGAGCTCAGGCGCGGTGACTTCGCCGCGGCCCAGGAGGCATGCAAGGACGCCCTGCGGCTGTACACCACGCTGCGCAACAACGCCAACCGGCTGGCCGCGCTGTACAACCTGGCCAGCCTCGAGCGGGAACGGGGTGACGCGGAGGAGGCGCTCACGCTGTACCGCGAGACTGCGGCACTGGCCGAGCAACTGGGCGCGGTGGACATTGCCATCGGGGCACACGCCGGCGCCGGCGTGGCGGCGCTGCGGCTGGACGACGTGCCGGCGGCGCGCGCGGCGCTGCGTGCCGCCGAAGGCGCGCTGGGTGAGCGCAGCGACTGGTGGTTCCAGGGGCGGGAGCTGCTGGAATCGCTCGCCGTGCGCCTCGCCGCACACGACGGTCAGCTCGTGGCGGCGCGGAAGCGCTTCCACGCCGCCGTGGCCCGCCTCGAGCTGATGGAGGTGTACGCGGCGGCGTGGATGGTGGCCGACTGCGGCGCCGAGCTGGCGGAGCGGGACGAGGCGATCTGGCGCGTGGTCGAGCGCTTCACCACGCACGAGGCGGTGCAGGAGTTCGTGCCGCTCGCCGCGCGGTTCACCGCGCTGCGGGACCTGGCCGAGCGACCGACGGGCGCGCACGCCGTCATCCCGCCGGCGCGACTGTCATACGATCAGACGGCAACCGCCTCGCGTTGACGGCCTTTCGTCCCGATGACCGAATCGGGGCAAAAAATCACCCAGCGCTTCGTATACGAGCGCCGCAAAACGCAAACTCTCTCGCACTCTGCACGATCGTGGGCCGCTGCGCGATCAGTCACGACGACGAGCGTGACGGGACAACTTGGCCGGTTGTGGGCTTGATCAACCCCCCGCACGGACAGTCTGACGGGTGAAAGCGGACTCGGCGAGTGGTCTCGGCATTGCCAAAGGGAGGGTGCCAGTAGTCACAACTCTACCCTTCCCAATGAGCCTCAGGCTCGAGAGGACCGAATGCGATTGCCGATGATGGCGCGCTCGCGAGTGTCGCTCGTCCCGCTGCTGACCACCGTGGCGACTGCGAGCTTGATGCTTGCCGGCTGCGCAGGCGACGCGACGTCACCCAGCGCCGCCCAGCCGAAGACCCTGTCCGCGATGCGGACGTCGCCCTTCGTGCCCACCGACGCGCAGCGCGCGCTGGTCGGCGTGGCGGACGGCACCTACACGTACCAGATCGACCCGAGCCAGGCCCAGTCGCTGACGTTCGGCGCCAGCCACCTCGACATCCCGGCCAACGCGGTCTGCGACCTGGCCACGTCGAGCTACGG
>CAMLIU010000411.1 GCA_946479995.1 uncultured Gemmatimonadota bacterium
CGCACGCGCTGGATGTCCTCGTCGCCGATGAGCTCCTGGGCGCCGAGCGCGCTGATGCCGAGCCGCGTGCGCCGGGCGTAGATCCCCTCCACGCCGATGCGCTGTGCGCGGACCGTGCTGTCCATCAGGGCACCCGTGAGCTGCAGCACGCTCACCGGCGTCTCGAGCGACGTCAGCCAGGGGAGCCCGACGGTGTGCGCGGTGCCGAGCTCCACTTCCTTGGTGCCCCTCCATCCGCGCTGGCGCGGGAGGTACTGTCCCACCTCGAGAGTGACCACGAGCAGCCGCGACACGGAGTCGGCACGCATGATGTCGCGCGCCCACGCCGTCCACTCGGCAGAGGGGCGGCCGACGGAGAGGTACATCGTCTGTCCCTTCCGGCCGAGCGCGCTGTCGCCACGCGCGCGGCAGTCGTCGTCCGGCATGCCACTCTCCGTCGCGCAGCCGAAGCGGACGTCGGGTGCGATCATCCGGTTCGCATCCGCGCCCGTTGCCGTCGCGACGCGCACGCCGGTGCCGAGCGAGTCGAGGAACGCGTTCATCTCATCGAGCAGCGCGCGCATCGGCGAACCGGGGTCGGCATCCGGGTCGAACATCGGCGGCTGCGAGGCACCGCGCTGGTAGCCGATGGGAAGACGGCCGATCCGCCTCCCCGCCGGCGCCGCTGCATTGGCGGCGACGCCGGCGTAGTACGGTGGATGCTCGAGCATGCTGTCACCCACCCCGCTGCCCACCGTGGCGCCCGTGGTGGCGCACCCGGTGAGCAGCACTGCCGCGGCAAGCATCACGCGGTTCAACGTGCGCGCGCTCATGGCCGGCGGATCCAGGTCGGCTCGAAGCCACCGCCCCACGACGGATCGAGCGTGTGCAGGCGCACGTTGCTGCCGTCGGTGCGCATCGTGTAGATGCCCGTCACCGTCGGGCCGGCCGGCTGCCAGTAGGCGATGTGGCCTCCGTCGGGCGACCACGCGGGATGCCACTGCGCCCCTGGAAGCGAGATGCGCTGCACGCTGCCGCTGGCGAGGGTGACGATGGCGATGTCACGGTCACCGGCGAAGATGCGGCTGAAGGCGATCTGTGATCCTCCCGATGACCAGGTGGGCTCGGAGTCGAAGCCGTCCACGCTGGAGGTGAGCTGCTGCTGGTTCGATCCATCGGCATTCATGGTCCAGATGGCGCTCCTCGTCCCGATGCGCGTCACCGTGGAGAAGGCGATGCGGTTGCCATCGGGCGACCAGCTCGGTGCACCGACCGAGTAGGCGCTCTCGAGCGATTCCGTGAGCTTCACCTTGTTGGCGCCATCCGCATCCATCACCCAGATGGAGGAGAGGCCGGTGACGAGGTCGATGCGACGATACGCGATGCGATCTCCCTTCGGCGACCACGCCGGCTCGGCATCCACACCGGGCTCGGTGGTGAGCCGCTTCATGTTCATCCCGTTGCGGTCCACGGCAAAGATGTCGTCGATCTGGGCGTTGGTGCCGAGCTCCTTCATGGACACGGCGAAGGCGATACGCTGCCCGTCGGGCGAAGCGGTGGGCATGCGCGACACGTTGCCGGCATTCAGGCGAATGGGCGCTGCGTTGCCGGCGGTGCCGAGGATCATGATCTCTCCCCACGCGTCCGACGTGTTGCGGTAGTAGAGGAGGTCGTACTCCATCGCGTCGGCCTCACCGTTCTCGATCGTGGCGGCGACGGCGAATGTCTTCCCCTCGCAGGTGGCCGTGATGGCCACGTAGCCCGGGGCGATCCCCCAGAGGATGCCCGACGTCGTGATGCCCGCGGCAGAGCGGTTGTCCACCGACCAGGTCACCGCACGGCCCTGCAGCGTATCGCCGTTCGTGTCGAGCACGGTGGCGGTGAGCTGGCGGGTGCCGCCGACGCGGAGCACCATGGCGCCGGGGGTGATCACCACGGATCCCACGCTGGGGGGCACGACGACCACCTGAACCGAATCGGCCTTCCCCTCGCTCTCGGCGAAGATCTTCGTCTCCCCTTCGCTGCGGGCGGTCAGGTGGCCGGCCGCATCCACGGCGACGATGCCGGCGTCACCGCTGCGCCAGGCAATCTGGCGGTCGGCGAGGGGTCGCCCCTGCGCATCGAGTGCGGCGGCGACGAGGGTGTGGGTCGCGCCGCGGGCGAGCGAGAGCGAGGTCTCGACGATCGCCACGCGGGCCACCGGCACCACGCTGACGGCGACGTCCACCGAGCCTGTCTTGCCGTCGATCGTGGCGCGGATGGTGGCGGTGCCCGGCGCGACGGCGGTGGCGAGGCCGGTGCTGCTCAGCTGCAGCACGTCGGCGTTGGAGGAGCTCCAGCTCACCGGCCGGCCGTCGAGGAGGCTGCCGTCCGCCGCGAGCGCGCGCGCCGAGAGGCGGAGCGTGTCGCCGACGGCGAAGGAGCGGGTGGCGGCGACGACCGTGACGGAGGCAACGTGCTGCTCCGGAACCGGCCGTGTGGCATCGGCGCAGGCAGCCGCCGCGAGGACCAGCAGCGCGGACGCGGCGCGCAGTCGGATGAATGACATGGGGTATCTCTCCCGTGACGTGATCGAGGATGCAGGGTACGGGAGGAAGGTGGGAGCACCCTCTTAAACAGCGCTTACGGGAAGACCGTGTCGCTTAAAGCGAGTCCTTCCCCGTTGCCTTTTCCCTTGGGCGGGGTAGCATAGAAGGCCCGCCCCGCACCCCTCCCTGCGGAGCACACATACCAACAACAGAGAAATGCTAGACAGCACGATAAAAGTTTGCACACAAAGTAGCGCCG
>CAMLIU010000412.1 GCA_946479995.1 uncultured Gemmatimonadota bacterium
GGGTGGGCGTGCAGCTCGTACTCGGCGAGCGCACGCGGGTAGACTTCGCGCTCGAGCATGCGATAGTGGAGCTGGAGCCGGCGACGATCACCGCGGCTGTGCCGTTCGAAACCGACCGACTGAACGTGTCCACTCCAGTGCTGCGGAAGGAGATCGAGCGATTGCCGCTCAACGCGCGAAACGTACTCGGCCTCGCCGCCATCGTCCCAGGGGTGCGGACTTACGGTGCCGAAGCTGGCCGCGGGATCCCGACCGCCGGGCCACTCTCGACGGCACGCCTCGTCAATCTTTACGTGGACGGGGTGGAGTGGAAGGGAATGACCACCGGCCAGCTCGTCGGCACGCCGGCCACGGGCTCGCTGCTGCCGGTGGAGGCCGTCCGGGAGTTTCGCGTCTATCAGAACCCGTACGACGCCGAATTCAGCCGCGGCGCCTCGTGGGTCATCAGCGCGGTCACCCAACAGGGTGGGAACGAGCTGCGTGGCTCGATGTTCGGCTTCCAGCAGGGACGAGTCCTCGTGGCACGCGGCACCTTCCAGCAGCAGAAGCCCGAGTATCGCCGGCTTCAATTCGGCGCCAACCTCCGCGGAGCCGTCGTGCGCAACCGGGTGTTTTTTGCCGCCAGCTACGAGGAGCAGGTGACGCACAACTTCATCGACGTGGTGCCGGGCCAGCCCGCCGCCAGTCCGGGAATCTGGGACCGCTACGCCGGTACCTTTCCCGCCCCGTTCCGGAACACGATGGGTGTAGCGCGCGTCACCGCGCTCGCCGGCGCGCACACGCTCGATGTCATCTGGAGCGGCCGAACGCTCACCAGCGTATCGAATTTCGGGGTGCGGCAGCTGGGCGTCATGCTCTCGCGCGCGGCCGGCACGACTTCCAGCTATAGCGTTACCAGCTTTCAGCTCCGCGATCGCTGGGCAGGGCCAACATCACTGAATGAGCTCTCGCTCCACGTGCTCGGCAACGACCAGGTGGACGCGCCATTGCAGCCCGGCCCAGCGCTGCGGTATCCAGGCATCCAGTTCGGAAGGACGAGCTTTCCGGTGACTCTCACCGAGCGCCAGGTAGGCCTCAGCGACAAGCTGTCGCTCATATCCCGGGCCTTCGGCCAGGAGCACCTGTTGAAGATCGGGGCCGAGCTGGCACGCGTGCACGGATCCGCGTACCAGCCAACGAGCCGCGACGGCTTCTTCATCTTCGCCACCGACACGAGCAGTCTCCCCGCGACCGCGCAGATCGGGATGGGATATCCCGATCCGTCCTCTGCTGCCGACGCGCGTGACACTCGCACCGGCTGGCTCATGAGCACGTACCTGCAGGACCAGTGGCGGCCTGTATCCCCACTGACGGTGATGGCGGGCGTACGCTACGACGTGGAGCTCAACACGCTCCACCAGGGCGACGTCGCGCCGTGGGCCAGCGATACCGTACTGCAGCGGGTCGTCGGCGACCGTTACCTGAATGCGGGTGACCGCGTGAACGACGTCGACAATATCGCCCCGCGCCTTGCGCTGGCATGGCGACTCGGCCGCGATGACCGAACCCTGCTGCGCGCCGGGTATGGGCTGATGTACGACCGCATCCCCAACCAGGGAGCGTTCAGCGAAGCGCTCGCCTGGAGGTGGCGCATCTACGTGCTCCAGAACCCGGGTACCGTCGACGCCGCCGCGATCCGGAAGCGCATCATCGCCGCCGGCGCCGCTTCCGCGCCGAACCTCGTGCTCCTTCCCGACCGGATGCAGACGCCATCGAACGAGCAGTGGTCGGTCGGAATCGGTCGCCGTCTGACCGATCGCCTGACACTCAACGTTGATTACGTGCACCAGAAGCTTGCCCACCAGCCCGTGACAGTACGGGCCAACGCCGTGAACACCCTCACGCGACAGCGGCCGCTGACGAGTCGCTTCGGCGACCTGGTGCTGTGGGGCGACTTCGGTGACGCGCGGTACCGTGGCATCCTGTCATCACTCACCTATGACGACGCGAACCGGAGGATCAATCTCGCATACACCCTGAGCCGGTCGGAGTCGGAATTCGGTGCAGTGTCCACGAGCGACTATCCGGACTCGGCATCCTACAGCATGCAGCCCAGCGAGGCCGACGAGCGCCACCGCGTTGTCCTGTCAGGATTCACGGACCTGCCCCGCCACCTCGAGCTCTCGTTTATCGCCATCGCGGCCAGCCCGCATCCGTATCCCATCGTCGACGGCACCGACCTCAATCACGATGGCGTCCTTACCGATGACTTCCCTCGCGGCATGCGGACGGCCCGCCGCAACGGCCTGGAGAACTGGTATCGCACGATCGACCTGCGGCTGGCCAAGCGGTTCGGCCTGGCGCGAAGCACGCTCGTCGTGACGGCGGAAGTGTTCAATCTCGCCAACTGGGCGAACCATTCCGAATACCAGGGGACACGCACGCTGCTCGGCTACGGCTCCGCGGTGGGGGACTACCCCCGCCGGCAGGGGCAGGCAGGAATGCGGCTCGAGTTCTGAGAGCTGCCTGAGCAGGTCGGCCCCCCGGAGCTAAGAGTTCCGCGCGTCCGGAGCATGCAGGCCCCCTACGCTCGCCAGCAGTCGTGTTCTCGGGAAGAGGCGAGCCCCGGATTGGCAAATCGCATGGCGGGATGCGAAATTTCCGTCGTCGCGTAGGATACGCGCTGTCGTGCGACTCCCGGGCAGGTGGCAGAGCGGTTGAATGCTCCGGTCTTGAAAACCGGCGTACCGGC
This sequence comes from uncultured Gemmatimonadota bacterium, assembly GCA_946479995.1. Next base: position 2,732 of record CAMLIU010000412.1, read on the forward strand.
AACGGTACCGTGGGTTCGAATCCCACCCTGCCCG
>CAMLIU010000413.1 GCA_946479995.1 uncultured Gemmatimonadota bacterium
TGCTTCCGCTTGCGGTACTTGAACACGAAGCGCTGCAGGATCACCGACATCATCTCGGCGAAGAACACGAGACCGATGAAGACGAGCAGGAACTCCGACTTGAGCAGGATGCTCACCGCGCCCAGCGCGCCGCCGAGGGCGAGCGAGCCGGTGTCGCCCATGAAGACCTGCGCCGGGAAGGTGTTGTACCAGAGGAAGCCGATGAGCGCACCGACCATGGCGAAGCAGTAGATGGTCAGCTCGCCCGAGTGCTGCAGATAGAAGATGCCGAGATACCGGCTCGCATCCACGCGTCCGATGAGGTAGGCGAAGACGCCGAGCGTGGCGAAGGCGATGGCGCTCAATCCGGCGGCGAGCCCGTCGAGTCCGTCGGTGAAGTTCACCGCGTTGCTCACCCCCGTCGTGATGAACGTCACCCAGAGCACGTAGAGGAAGCCGAATGCCGGCACGACGAGCATGTACTTGTAGAACGGGAGCGTGGTGGACGCGCCTGGTAGGTTGGGCGACAGCGGATGCCATGCGAGGTAGGCACCGAGGGCGAGCCCGATGATCACCTGCCCGGTGAGCTTGTAGCGCTCCACCAGTCCCTGATTCTTCAAGCCGAGCCGCCGCTGCTTGAGCTTGAGCGTGTCGTCTACGAAGCCGATGAGCCCCATGCCTGCCGTCACGAGCAAGGCCAGCACCACGTAATGGCTGAACAGCCGCGCCCAGAGCAGCGTGGCGACGAGCGCCGAGAAGAGGAAGATCAGGCCGCCCATCGTGGGCGTGCGCGCCTTCGCGGCGTGCGAGTCGGGTGTTCCCTCGCGCACCACCTGGTAGTTGGACGCCACGTCGAGCCGCTTGAGGATGATCGGCCCGACGAGGAAGCTGAGCAGGATGGCCGTCACCGCCGCGCCCGCCGCGCGGAAGGTGATGTAGCTGAGGACGTTCAGCGCGTGGAAGTGCGGGACGAGCGGGATGAACAGGTAGTAGAGCACGAGACCCGGAGGTGGACGTGGTGACGGGTGCGCGTCGGCGCGTTCAGCGTGGCGCGGACGCCCATTCCGAGATGAGGGGGACGAGCCGTTCCAGGCGGACCCCGCGTGAGCCCTTCAGGAGGATAACGGCGTCGGGCGCCAGCCGCGAATGGAGTGCGCGCCACGCAGACTCCGGGTCTGCGCCTCCCACGACGCGCTCATCGCGCGGCGCCACCCGGGCCAGCGCATCGGCGAAGGCGCCGACGCCGACCACGAGGTCGATGGGCAGTGCCAGCGCGCTGCGCGCGACGTCATCGTGAAGCCGGTCCGCCTGCGGCCCGAGCTCGAGCATGGTGCCGAGCACGGCCACGCGCTGGCGGTCCTTGCCGGCGTGCGCGAGCAGCTCGAGCGCCGCCCGTGCCGATCCGGGATTGGAGTTGTACGCGTCATTGATGACGAGCGTGCGGCCGTACGGCTCGAAGTTCACGCGCATCGGCGGAGCGGGCATCGCGGCGATCCCGCGCGCCGCATCCTGCACCGATACCCCCTGCTCGCGAGCCACCGCGAGCGCGAGCATCGCGTTGCGGAGGTTGTGCACCCCGCGCAGCGGCACGCGCACGTGGACGTCGTTCAGGTCGAGCCACCCCTGCCCGTCCGGCTGGATCCCCCACGCCGACGGCCGTACGTCGCCGGTGTCGAGCCCGGCATTCACGACGCGCTTCGCCCGTCCACGCGCCGCCTCGCCGATCTCCGGCTGCGCGCTCGGCGCCACGGCCAGCGTCACGCCGTCGCACGCCGACACCTCCTCGCGCAGCACGCCCTGCAGGTCGCCAAGTCCCTCGAGATGCTCTTCGGCGATGGAGGTGATGACCACCACGTCGGGCTCCACGATGGAGCGCAGCCGCGCCACCTCCCCCGGCTGGTTGGTCCCCATCTCGATCACGGCGATCTCGGCATCCTCGGGGATGGCGAACAGCGTGAGCGGCACGCCGACGAGATTGTTGTAGTTGCCCGTGGTCGCGTGGACCTTGCGCGCCGCGCCAAGCGCCGCGCGCAGCAGCTCCTTCGTGCTCGTCTTGCCGTTGGTGCCGACGACGCCGATCACCGGCCGTCCCCACGCGCGTCGCCGGTACGTGGCGAGCGCGCCGAGGGCGAGGAGGGTGTCGGGCACCACATAGACCGGAACGCCCAGCCCGTCCGCGCGCGCAGCATCGCTGACGACGAGCGCGGCGGCGCCGCTCTCCACCGCCTGCTTCAGGAAGTCGTGCGCGTCGAAGCGCTCGCCGCGCAACGCGACGAAGCAGCTGTCGCGCCCGACCGTGCGCGTGTCGGTGGAGATGCGCGACAGCGCGCGATCTCCGCGTGGACCGGTGCCGAGCGCGTCGGCCACGCGGTCCATCGTCCAGAACTGCGGCTGCTCCAGCGCGCTCGCCTGGGGAGTCGTGGCGTCGGCCATCAGGGCGTCCTCGCCGGTGCGCTCTCGCGCAGGATCTCGCCCACGATCTCGCGCTCGTCGAATGGATATTTCACGGTCCCTCGTACCTGGTAAGTCTCGTGTCCCTTGCCGGCCAGCAGCACGACGTCGCCGTCGCCGGCGAGGGAAATGGCACGTGCGATCGCCGACCGCCGATCCTCGACGCGCTCGTGCGCGCCGCCGGTCATGCCGGCCTCGATGTCGTCGAGGATGCGCTCGGGATCCTCGGTGCGCGGGTTGTCGCTCGTCACGATGGCGAGGTCGGCGTCGTTCTGCGCGATGCGGCCCATCTCGGGGCGCTTCCCGCGGTCGCGGTCGCCGCCGCAGCCGA
>CAMLIU010000414.1 GCA_946479995.1 uncultured Gemmatimonadota bacterium
GTGAGCGCGACGTTCATCTTCGCGTGCGCCGTCTTCGCATCCACCCAGCTGTACGTGGCCTGGATGTGCCGCGCCGCGTTCCCGCGCGCCACGATGCCCGTCCCCGTCAGGTCGCCCTGCAGGGTGAACCGGTCGAGGGAGCCGACGATCGTTCCCTTGGCGCTCAGCGAGCCCGCCACCAGGCCGCGCGGAATCGCCACCGGGGTGTCCACCTGCACGCGCGGCGGCGGCGCACCGCTGATCGCGCGCGCCACCTCCGTCTTCTTGTCGATCCGCGCCGAGTCGGCGAGCGCGCGACGCAGGATCTCCGCCGCCAGCTTCGGCCGGGGCTTCACGACGCCGGTATCGGCGCCGAGCGCGGGAATGTACGGCGCCAGGGTACCGAGCGAATCGACCTGCACGGCATACGCGAGCGATCCCGAATGCGACGCATCGAGGCCGAACTCCCCATTCACGGCCACGCTCGCCCCGTGCGCCTGCAGCTCGGCGCGTGCCACCTGTGCGAGGCCGTTGGCGAGGGTGGCCTGCACGTTCACCGAGTCCACCGCGATGGTGTCCAGCGACGACGGCCCGAACGCAAACGACAGCTCCGAATACATCGTGGCCGGCTTGAACCCCCGTCCGCGCGCCGTGCCGCCGCCGGTGAGTGACGTCACCGGCATGCCCGAGACGACGCGGCTCAGGTTCAGGTCGGTCGACGCGACGCGCACGTCGTAGCCCAGCTCCTTCGACTGGAAGTCCACCGTGCCGTCCAGCGCGAAGGTGCCGCCGCCCGGGAGGGTGAGCTTCGTGTCCACCACCAGCGCGTCGATCGGACCGTGCGCGTGCACCGGCCCGCTCGCCTGGCCGATGAACGGGATGGACGGGACGAACTTCCGCAGCTCGGCGAGCGCGAGCGGGTTGGCGATGACGTCCACGTCCAGCGTGCGACGACCCGTGGTGTGCACGGCGAAGGTCCCCGTGGCGTGGCTGCGGTTCGGCCCGTCCTGGTGCACGATGTCGAGGTTCGACATCACGAGCCGCGTGTCGCCGCTGCCATTGAGCGTGAGCGAGCCGGCCAGGGTGCCGCCGATGGGCATCGTGGGGATGATGAGCTTGAGCAGGTCCACCTGCAGCGGCGCGAGGCGCAGGTGCAGGTTGCGCGCGCTCACCACGTTCTGCGAGCCCTGCACGCCGATCACGCCATTCGCCAGCACGTGGCTCCGGCCGCGGCCGTAGGCGTCAAAGGTGATGTCGGCCGCGGCGAGGTCGAGGCGCTTGAAGGTGCCGGCGAACTTCGCGCTTCCCGACAGCACCCCCTGCCGCGGCGACTTCGTGCCGGGCACCAGGTTCTCGAGCTGCTTCGTCGTCACGCCGGTGAAGCGGACGTCGGCATCGTGGAAGAACACCGTGTCGGCGACGGTGACGCCGACGTTGCCCGTCAGGTGCGCACTTCCGGTGCGCACGTCGGCATTGCGGATCACGTAGTCCTGCGTGGCGCCCTTCCACTGGACCTGGAGGCCCAGGTTGCCACCGCCCGAATCGGGGAAGTTCTTGTACAGCCACTTGAAGTCCGCGAACCGCGCCGGCGACGCCGCGAGCGTGAGCCGCATGTCGCCGTTGTCGATGTTGTACATCCCGTCGCCGCGGAGGTTGGACGCCGGCAGCCGCACGCCGGCGCCCTTCCACCAGAGCGAGTCATCGTTGAACTCGAAGTTGCCCGTGAGCGCGCGGATGTCTGCCGGCGGCGGCCGGAAGGGAAATGCCTTCGTGCTCATCGCCGCCACCTGGATGAGGCGGTTCTTGAAGTCCGGGTCGGCGATGCGCACGAGCGGGTACTTGCCGTTCACCTGTGCCAGCTCGATCACCTTCTGCAGCCCGCCGGGTGCGCGCACGATGGTGAGGCGCGACCCACCCTTGAGCGCGTCAGTGATCACGCTGTCACGTACCCGTGCGCTCAGCCCCGTACGCGGCTCCCACGGCGAGCGCACCACCACGTCGCCATCGAGCACCGTCACGTTCGTGAACTTCACCCACGAGCCCCAGCCGGGCAGCGTGTCCACCGGTCCACTCGGCTTCTGCTGCGGCCAGAGGCGCCGGTAGTTCCATTCGCCGCCCGGCAGCTTCTCCACCACGACGCGCGGACGGTAGAGCGTGAGGTCGTCGAGGTAGATGTGCTTCGACAGGAAGCCGCGCAGCACGTAGCGGCCGCTCAGCGAATCGGCGGTGAGGAAGGGACGCCCCGTGCTGTCGGTGATGGACACGTCCACCAGCGTGGCGCCGGTGAGCAGGTTGCCGTGGATCGCGCCGATCTTCACGATGCCGTGCGTGGCGCCCTGCAGCGCGCCGAGGGCGAACTTGCGCACCCGCTCGCGGCCGAAATCGGTGTTCGTCAGCACCCACACCGCCACCACGCCGAGCACGAAGATCACGCTCAGCACCACCAGGAGGCGGAAGAGGCGGCGCAGCATCAGTAGGCCTGGCCGATGGACAGGTGGAGGGTGAGGCGGTTCAGGAATCCCTTCAACCCGCCCGCCGACGAGCCGGTCGGCGAGTAGAGCCGCGGCGTCTCCAGCGGTACGATCACGCGCTTTCCATTCTCCACCACCTCCGTCACGACGGCGAGCTTCTCGGCCCGCGACGGATTGAAGCCGAGATCCACGCGGATCGGCCCCACGGGTGATATGTAGCGGATGCCCACGCCAGGCGTGATGGCTCCCGTGCCGTGCACGAGGTTGGCGAGCGTGCTCACCCCCTCGAGCGGGTTGAGCAC
>CAMLIU010000415.1 GCA_946479995.1 uncultured Gemmatimonadota bacterium
TCGAGGATCGCCCCATGCGACGTCTCGGCCTCGAGCCGCACGTCGCGCGCGTCCTTGTCGTCGCGCAGGCCGAGGAACGCCGGCTGGCGCAGGATGCCGGCGTCGGTCATCTCGTTGTAGCGCACCTGCGCCACGAGCACCGGCTTGACCCAGATCACCTGCTCGCGGCGACGCGGCGCGTCGACGAAGGGCGACGTGGTGCGCCTGAGCGACGCGAGCTGCTTCCCCAGTGACGCGAGGGTGGCGCGGGTGTAGCCCGTGCCCACCTTGCCCGCGTAGTGGAGGCGGCCGTCGTCGTCGTACCAGCCGACGAGGAGCGCGCCGAAGTGCTCGCGATCGGCGCCGTCGGTGGGGAGGGTGTAGCCGCCGATGACGAACTCCTGCTCGTGCTCCAGCTTCACCTTCCGCCAGAGGGGAGTGCGCTTCCCTTCCATATATGGCGCGTCGGTGCGCTTGAGGAGGAGGCCCTCCCATCCCTCGCGCCGCGCGGCGGCGAAGAGGCGAGCCGCGCCGGCGGAGCCGCAGCGATGCGACTCACCGAGCCGGACGATGCCGCGCTTCAACTTCGGCACGACCGACTCCAGCGCGCGGCGCCGCTCCGTCCACGGCTCGCGGGTGAGCGACTCGCCGTGCGCGGCGAGGCAGTCGAAGGCGACGAAGGCCGTGTGCGACGCGGCCGCGCCCTTCAGGTGCCGCCCCTGGAGCGCCTGGAAGCGGAGCGCCTTGCCCGCCTTGTCCACGGCGACGAGCTCACCGTCGAGCACGAGCGGACCCTGATCCTCGGCGAGTGCGACGAGCGCCTCGGCGACCTTCGGGAACTGATGCGCCTTGTCGATGCCGTTGCGCGACCAGAGGTGCGCGCGCTTCGGCGAGACCTCGGCGATGACGCGGACGCCGTCCCACTTGGGCTCGATCGTCCAGCCCTTCAGCGGCGGCAGCTCGCCCGCCGGCGAGGCGAGCATCGGAGCAGGGACGCGCGGCACGTCAGGCCACCGTGCGCTGCTTGAGGTCGAGATTGAGGCGCACCCACCCTTCGGGGACGCTGTCGTCGGTGACGGCGGCGGCGTAGACGGCGAGGCGATTGAGCGTGTGTCCCTTGCCGGCGTCCTCGGCCTCGATCCAGTCGAGGAGCGCGTCGCGCGTGCGGCCGCACATGCGGATCTCCTGCGCGGGGGCGAGCGGGAGGCGCGGGCGCCACTTCGCGGCGAGAGTGGTGATGGTGTTCTCGAACGCGTTCAGCCGCCGGTGGGCGAAGGGCTGGTCGACGGCCGCCCGGCTGAGGATGAAGGTGAGCGCGAACTCGAGGTAGAGAGGCATTGGAGCCCGTAGGAGAGCATCGGGCGTGCTTTCCAACAGTTGTGAACATGGCCAAGATTGGGGCCATGCGACCTCGACTGACGGTGCTCACGCTCGGTGTGGACGACCTGGAGCGGGCGGTGGCCTTCTATAGAGATGGACTCGGCTTCCCGACGGAGGGGATCGTGGGGAAGGAGTTCGAGCACGGCGCGGTGGCGTTCTTCGACCTGGAGTCGGGGCTCAGGCTGGCGCTGTGGCCGAGGAAGTCGATCGCGCATGACACGGGGCTTCCTCTTAATGAAAGCTCAGCGACGGAGATGACGCTGGGGCACAACGTGAGTAGCTCTGAGGAAGTGGATGCGGTGATGGCGGATGCATCCCGTGCGGGGGCGAAGATCCTGAAGGCGGCGGAGAAGACGTTCTGGGGAGGGTATTCAGGGTACTTCCAGGATCCGGACGGGCATGTGTGGGAGGTGGTTTGGAATCCGGGGTGGGGACAGCAGTGATCCGCTGATTATCGATCCTGGTGCGATATCTCTCGTGGAGTGAGACGATCGACGCAATCGGCGTCCAAGTGCAGCGCAAGTTTGGGAGGTGCTGCGCTTATTCGAAGGCATTCGCAGAACAGCAATGAAGATCGTCCGACGACGACTACTGCGTCTTGGCGAAAAGTGTTACTCGCTGGCCGCGATGCGATTCGCAGTAGAAATCTTAGTTAGATAGCGATACACAATTTCTTGGGATACGGATATGCGAGTCGCACCCAGTCTTATCGGAGTCGGCCTTGTCGCGCTGACGGCGGCGCCTGGTCTGGCTCAGCGAACCATCTATTACAGCGTGCCGGCGCCCGTGCATTCGGCCACGCCGCGCCCACTCACGCTTCACGACTTCGCTCAGGCGCTTTCGGGCGGCACTCTGAACCGCACGCCATCCGCAGGCTCTCGTGGGCCGGCAATTGATACAGTCGTCGTCGTGCGACCGACGTGCCCCATGCCGGTCTTGCGCCCCGACTCTGCTCTCCTGGAGCGCATGCCGGTCACAGTTGCCGATGCCAACGGTGTACGGTCGATGCCCGTCGCTCGGTCCAATTGTGAGAATCCGCTAAGACGTTGATACACTTACGGTGTGGCCGCTATCTAACTGTCGCTGCACCTGACGGACGATTTACGGAAGCTCGCTGCGCTCGCGATGATTGACTCGTCCGCAGGTGAGCTTAGGCGTTATGCAACCACAGACGCCCTACGCCGGGAGGGTCATGCGCTTACTGATTTCATGCGCCGTGCTTTCGCTGTCTTGGGACGCCGCCGTCCCGGGTTGTGCGTCGGCCCAAGCCCAACGGGTGGCGGTGATCCCACTTGTGCGTTCCGACACGGTCGATCAGCGTCTCGCGACCGAATTGCGTGATGCGTTGGCACTCACCTCGCCACAGCTGAAGATGACTGCCAAGCGGAAT
>CAMLIU010000416.1 GCA_946479995.1 uncultured Gemmatimonadota bacterium
CGCGGAATCGCGTCGTTCTTGAACAGCTGCGCGTCGAGGTCGGCAATGCGCTGCGCATTCAGATAGGCTGCCTGCGCCTTGCGGTAGGCCGCCGTTGCCGCCGCGAAATCCGGCGACGTGACGGACGCGAGCGCCTGCCCGCGCTGCACCACGGTGCCCGGGTTGACGAGGATGCGCGTGATCGGCCCGGACACCGGTGCGAGCACCTGCGTGGAGCGGTCGCCGTTGAACGCGACGGTGCCCGTGGTCTGCACCAAAGGTCGGTATGCCTGCATCGTCACCGTCGACACGCGGATGCGGCTCGCCTGCGCCGGCGTGAGCGTGACGTCGCGCGCCGTGATGCCGCTGTCTCGCGCGACGGTAACGGCGGTGTCGCCAACGGATGAGCGCGGCGGCGCATCCTGCGAGCAGGCGACGAGGGCGAGCGCCCCGACGCAGCAGAGAAGCCGGGTCATGGTACCCTCCGGGGCTGGGTGTCGAAGCGGGTGAGCGGCGTAGCGACGGCTCGCTCGAGATCGGCGCGCGAGCTGTTGGCGGCGGCGAGGGCGTCGGCGTACTGCAGCTCGGCAGCGAGCAGGTTCTGGCGCGCGTCGAGCACGTCGAGCGCCGACGAGCCGCCGAGCCCGTAGCTCACCGACGCCACGCGATATGCCTCGCGCGCCGACGGCAGCAGCGCGTCGCGGATGTAGACGGCCTGGCGCAGTGCCGCCGTGGCGGTGGCGTATGCGGCGCGAACGTCCTGCGCGATCTCCGCGCGCAGGTCCCGATAGGACGCCGCGAGCTCGCGCTCGCGCGACCGACTCTCGGCGATCTCGCCCTTGCTGTGCTGCCAGTAGAAGATCGGCACCGGGAGCGCGATCCCGGCGGTGTACAGCGCGCCCGCGCCGGCGCCGGCCGGTCCGTAGTCGCGCTGCGCGCCGATCGTGAAATCGGGGAGCCAGAACTCGCGAGCGAGCGCCGTGCTGGCACGCGCCCCCGCCTGCTGGCTCTCCAGGCTCGCCAGCTCGGGGCGTGCAGTCAGCGCCTGCTGCTCGAGCAGATCGACGTCGGGAACGGGGGGCGGCACCTGGAGCGAATCGAGCGCGGCCACCGGCGTGCCGATCTGCTGTCCGGTCAGGCGGTCGAGCGCATCCGACGCCGTCTGGATGTCGCGCGCCGTCGCGATGAGGTCGTTCTCCGCCTGGGCGAGCGCGACCTGCGCGCGGATGACGTCCAGCTTCGCCGCCGTGCCCCCTTCGTAGCGTGCCTGCGTCTTCTTCAGGAAGTCCGCCGCGAGGTCGCGACTCATCGTCACGATCGCATGGTGACGATTGGCGACCAGCAGGGTGTCGTAGGCGGCGGACGTCGCCGCCACGAGCGACTGGCGCAGCGACTCGACCGACAGGTCGGCCGAACGGACGTCGGCGGACGCGATGCGGTTGCGCAGGCGGAACTTGTCCGGGAAGGGGACGTCGAGCCCCACCACCACGTTCTTCGACTGGGCCTGACCGAGCTGGAGGAAACCGGGTTGGTCGTCCAGCGAGGCCGTGGCGGTCGGGTCGGGGATCGCCACCGCCTGCGTGCGGCGCGCACGGGCCTGCGCGGCCTGTTCGCGCGCCACGTCGAGCTGCGGATTGCGGGCGAGCGCCGCCGCGATGGCGGCGGCACGCGTCAACGCGATGGAATCGCGCGGCGGCGCTGCCGTCGTCTGCGCTGCGAGCGTGCCGGCATGCGCCAGCACGACGAGCGCGGTCGTCATGAGCTTCATTCTCCGTCGTGAGTTGAGGACGCCGACGGCTGCGTTGCCGCGGCGGACTACGGTCTCACGACGCGGAGGGTGGCGCGCGGGAGGAGTTGGAGGGATGGCGACCGGTCGCGACCACCTGCAGCGCCGACTCCCGTGGCGCGACGCCCCGCTCGTGCTCGCAGAGGTCGAGGCGCGGCCGGTCGACGGGCCGTCCGTGGACGCTGAGCAGCAGGCACGCCGGGCACTCGTCCACGTGATGCCCCGGATGCGGCACCGTGCGTGGCGCTTCCACGTGCGCGCTCAGCGGCCGGTCGTCGTGCGCCTCGGCCAGCGGCGCGACGAGCACCACGAGCTGCGTCGCGAGGACGAGCGCGCGGCCGAAGCGCCGGAACCAGCTCCGGAAGCGGGACGAGGACGTGGCGGAAGCGGCCATCATGTGAACGATACCAATGATACGACGGTGCCGCCCGCTTCGCTGTAACCACTTCCGTCATGCCTCACGGTTCACGCTTCACGGTTCACGAGGGTTCCCTCCCCTCCACGACCTCGCGTCGGGCAACTACCTTTCAGGTCTGCCATGACGAAACGCGACGAGGCCCTCGAATATCACGAGCGCGGACGGCCGGGAAAGATCGCCGTCGTCCCCACCAAGCCGCTGAACAACCAGCGTGACCTGGCGCTCGCCTACTCCCCCGGTGTCGCCGAGCCCTGTCTCGCGATCAAGGACAATCCGGAAGACGTCTACCGCTACACGGCCAAGGGCAACCTCGTGGCCGTGGTGACCAACGGCACGGCCGTGCTCGGGCTCGGCAACATCGGCGCCCTCGCCGGCAAGCCGGTGATGGAAGGCAAGGGCAACCTCTTCAAGCAGTTCGCCGACCTCGACGTGTTCGACCTCGAGGTCGGCTCGGAGAGCCCGGACGACGTCATCAGGTTCTGCCAGCTCCTCGAGCCCACCGTGGGCGGCATCAACCTCGAGGACATCAAGGCGCCGGAGTGCTTCTACATCGAGGAGACGCTCC
>CAMLIU010000417.1 GCA_946479995.1 uncultured Gemmatimonadota bacterium
GACGGCCAGCCGGGCCCGCCATACCCATTGACCCAATAGCCAGAGCGGCTATGCTGGCGGCATGACACCCGTCGCCGTCGACCGCTTCCTGTCACTCCTCCACGGCACCTTCCACCTCCTCCTCGCGAGGGAGGACCGGCACGGGAATCCCCGGATTCCGGTCCTGCTGCTCGTCACCGCCCTGGCGATCACGCCGCGATGGAGCGAAGCGCAGGGGCAGGAGAGTGGCTGCGCCGATGCCGCCGGAGTCGCCATCGGCCAGCCGCGCCACTACATCTTCGTCAATCGCGACCGCCAGCGGATCGCCGACAGCGCGTTCCTCCACGCCGCGGCAGTCGAGGGCGCGCAGGTGAAGTACACCTGGAGCGAGCTCGAGCCGGAGAAGGATCGCTACGACCTGAGCGCCGTGCACCACGACCTCGCCTTCCTGCGTGCACACGGGAAGCGGCTGTTCATCCAGCTCCAGGACGTGTCGTTCGACAAGCAGCTCGTGAACACGCCGAGCTATCTCCAGCGCGACTCCATCTACCATGGTGGCATCGCGCCGCAGCTCGCGCTGGGGAGCGACTCCGCGCTGCACGTGGCGGGATGGACGGCGCGACGATGGGATCCGGCCGTGCAGGCGCGCTGGCGCCGACTGGTGGACACGCTCGGCCGGGCGTTCGACGGCAAGATCGAGGGGATCGTCCTCCCGGAAACGGCGCTCGACGTCGCGCCGGACAGCTCACACTGGCCCGCGGAATTCTCGCCCGTGCGCTACCGCGACGCCGTCATCGAGAACATGGCCGCACTGAAGCGCGCCTTCCCACGCTCCGTCGCCATGCAGTATGGCAACTTCATGCCGGGCGAGTGGCTGCCGGGCAACGACCACGGCTACCTGAAATCCGTGTACGCCACCGCGGCCCGGCTCGGCGTCGCGATGGGCGGACCCGACCTGCTCCCGCACCAGCGTGGCCACATGCGCCATGCGTATCCGCTGCTTCACGAGCACGCGCGCGACGGCGTGACCGGGATCGCCGTGCAGGAGGGTAACTACGCGCGGGTCGATCCCTGTTCGGGGCGGCCGCCTTCCATTGCCGAGCTGGTCCACTTCGCGCGAACGTCGCTCGGCGTCCGCTACATGTTCTGGTCGACGGAGGAGCCGTTCTATTCGCGGGACCTCCTGCCCTTTCTCGCGGGAGCGCCGTAGTCCCGTGGAGCAGCACGCCCACTCCGTCGCCGCACTCTACGACATCCACGGCAACCTGCCAGCGCTGGACGCGGTACTCGACGAGGTGACGCGGCAGGGCATCGGCCGGATCGTGATCGGCGGCGACATCGTGCTCGGCCCCATGCCGCGCGAGACGCTGGCGCGCGTGCGCGCGCTGGGCCAGCGCGCCGTGGTGATCCGGGGAAACTGCGATCGCCTGGTCGCCGAGCCGCATGCCGAAGCGGTGCAACAGCTGCCACCGACCGCTCGCGAAACGGTGAAGTGGACGGCGGCGCAGCTGACCGCCGGCGAGCGCGAGTTCCTCGGTGCGCTCCCGATGACCGCGACGGTCCACGTGGAAGGAATCGGGGATGTGCTCTTCTGCCACGCCACGCCGCGCAGCGACGAGGAGCTGTTCACCGTGCAATCGCCGGCCGACCTTGTCGAAACGATGTTCCGCGGCGTCACGACGCCGCTCGTGGTGTGCGGCCACACGCACATGCAGTTCGACCGCCGAGTGCAGGGCACTCGTGTCGTGAACGCAGGCAGCGTGGGAATGCCCTACGGAGCGCCGGGCGCGTACTGGCTCGGCCTCGGCCCCGACGTCCGGATGGAGCGAACCGCGTACGACCTCCGCGAGGCTGCGGCCGCGATGCGGGCGACGGGGTATCCGCAGGCCGACTCGTTCGCCGCGAAGCACGTGCTGTCGCCTCCATCCGAAGCGGAGATGCTGAGACTGTTCGGCGGGCCGCGGTAGCGCGTCGGCGCCCGGCGCATAGAATGGAGTGAGCCGTCGCACCCGCTTGACGTCCCACACTCCTTCCGGATCTCATGCCGCACGCCCGCACGCTGCTGTCCCTCTCGGCAACGACGCTCGTCCTCGCCGCCAGCCTGCCGTTCACGACGCGTCTCCAGGCGCGCGATGCCGCGTCGGCCGGCCCCGACTCCGCCTTCCTCGCCAACTACAAGTGGCGCAACATCGGCCCCGACCGCGGCGGGCGCTCCATCGCCGTGAGCGGCGTGAAGGGGCACCCGAAGGAGGCCTACTTCGGCGCCGTGGGTGGCGGCCTGTGGAAGACGACCGATGGCGGCGAGAACTGGAAGCCGGTCACCGACGGCCAGATCAGCAGCGCCTCGGTGGGCGCGGTGGCGGTGAGCGAGAGCGACCCGAACGTCGTCTACATCGGCATGGGCGAGAGCTGCATCCGCGGCAACATCATGCCCGGCGACGGCATCTACAAGAGCACCGACGCCGGCAAGACGTGGACGCACCTCGGCTTCGCCAACGTGGACGCGATCTCGAAGATCCGCATCCACCCGACGAACCCGAACGTCGTCTTCGCCGCCGTGTTCGGGAAGTACAGCGTGCCGAGCGCGGAGCGCGGCGTGTACAGGAGCAGCGACGGCGGGAAGACGTGGAAGCGCGTCCTTTTCCGCGATGACAGGACGGGCGCGATCGACATCACGATCGACAAGACCAACCCGCAGGTGATGTACGCCGCGCTCTGGGAGGCGTACCGCAACGAGTACCACATGTCGAGCGGCGGGCC
>CAMLIU010000418.1 GCA_946479995.1 uncultured Gemmatimonadota bacterium
GTGCTCATCACCGGCGAAACGGGCACGGGAAAGGAGCTGCTCGCCCGGGCCATCCACTACAATGGCCCGCGTCGCGAGGCACCCTTCGTGGACGTGAACTGCGCGGCGATCCCGGAGAATCTCCTTGAGAGTGAGCTGTTCGGCCACGAGAAGGGCGCCTTCACCGGCGCGTCGGGGGCGAAGCCCGGACTGATGGAGCTCGCGCACGGCGGCACCCTCTTCCTCGACGAGATCGGCCATCTGGCGCTGCCGCTGCAGGGGAAGATCCTTCGCGCACTCGAGGAGCGCATGCTGCGCCGGGTCGGCGGCACCCGCGCCATTCCCTTCGACGTGCGGCTCGTGGCGGCCACGCACGTGGATCTCGGCGCAGCCGTGAAGCGAGGCGAGTTCCGCGAGGATCTCTACTACCGCCTGAACGTCGTGCCGATCGAGCTGCCAGCGCTGCGTGCGCGCCACGACGACGTCGTGCTCATCGCACACGCTTTCCTCGAACGCTTCGCCCGTGAGTACGACCAGCCCCTCATGTCGCTCACCCCCGCCGCGGAGCGCACCCTGCGCGAGCGGCGGTGGCCGGGCAACATCCGCGAACTGCGCAACGTCATCGAGCGCGCGGTGCTGCTGGCCAGCGGATCGACGATCGACGCTGCCGACGTGGCCGAAGTGGCCCCGTCCGCAGCCGTCTCCAACGGGGAGCTGCCATTCCCCGCCACGCTCCGGGAGCTGAATCGGGCCGCGGTGCTCCGCATGCTCGAGATCTGCCGAGGCAACAAGACCGAAGCGGCGCGCCGCCTTGGCATCTCGCGTCCCCGGCTGCACCGCGTTCTCAACTGGTCGAACGGCGCGGATGCTGATGCCGACGACGAACCGGGCGACGCGGACGACGACGCCGCGCCGACCGCATGACCACCTCACGCACACCTCCGACGACGGACCTCCATATGCTGCGTCACCGACTCGCTTCCCTCTGCCTCGCCGCCGCGGCGTTGTCGGTGCTCTCGTGCACCGATTCCACCTCGCCGGGTTCGAGCGACACGCGCGATCCAACGGACCTCCGCCTCCTCACTGCGCCGTACGGCACGCCATCGCTCGCGAAGACGCAGGTGAGCTTTTACGCGGTCAAGGGCAGGGCAGGGGGAGTGGATATCTGGTATCACGCGAAGCCGGGGAGCACCGACTCCCTGAAGTTCCTCGAGTTCCGCGTCGGCGCGGCGTCGCTGGCCACGCGCCCCGACGGGAGCTCGATCGCGGCCGGCGACTCCGTGCTGATCACCCTCACCGTCACCGACCAGACGCACTTCATCGTGGACTTCCAGCCGTCGGGGCTGAAGTTCTCGGCGAGCGACCAGCCGACGTTGAAAATCTCCTTCGCGGCATGCGGCGAGGACCTGAATTACGACGGTGTGGTCGACACGAAGGACCAGTCGATCATGAGCTCGCTCAGCTTCTGGCGGCAGGAGGCACCGTTCCAGCCGTGGTCGAAGGTGCCGAGCACCGTCGTCCAGACGTCGAAGGACGTGAACGCGCCGATCGGCGGCTTCACGGGCTACGCCATCGAGTTCTGACGAGCGCCAGCACTGACGAGCATGACCACCGGGATTCCCTCCGATCCGACCCTCGAACGGGCGCGCGCGATGGCTGACGCGGGCGCCTGGGGGGAGGTATTGGCCCTGTTGGAGCCCCGGGCAACCACCTGCCAGCGGGACGGCGTGAGTGCGCTGTTGTACGGCGAGGCCCTGATCTACACGGGCAACGAGCGACAGGCCGTCCGCTGGCTGCGCGGCACCGAGCCGCGCCTCGGTGAGGCGGGCGACCGGGCTTCCCAGCGGCGCGCGGTGAACATGATCGGTGCCGCGTGTCTCGCGCTGGGCGAGCTCGAAGACGCGGGCGCCGAATTCGCGCGCGCCCTCGAGCTGGCGACCCAGGCACAGGATCTCCTCGTGCTCGCCCGCGCGACGAACAACCTTGGCGCGATCGCCAACATGCAGGGCGACCACGAGAGGGCGCTGTCACACTACCGTCTCGCGCTGCCGACCTTCCAGCGGCTCGGCCAGCGGCGCGGTCTCGCGTCCAGCTACCACAACCTGGCCATCACGTACCGCGACCTCGGCGAGCTCGAGGAGTCGGACGAGCACGAGCTGCGGGCGATCGAGCACGCCACCGACGGCGGCGTTCCACGCCTGGCGGCGATGGGCCGCGTAGGTCGTGCCGAAGTCGCGCTGCGGCGCGGCGATGCGGCGCTTGCCGAGACGACGGCGCGCATCGCGCGCGAGGAGTTCGTGCGTTTGGGCGATCCGCAGAACGAGGCGGATGCCTCGCGGCTGGTGGGTGCGGCGTGCACGCTGCAACGCCGGTTCGACGAAGCGCTCGTGGCGTTCGGCCGGGCACTGGAGATCGCACGGGAGCGTGGACATGCCCTCAACGAGGCGGAAACGCTGCGAGACCGGTCGGCGCTCTACATGGCGCAGGGACGAGTGGGCGACGCGGTGGCGGACGCGCGCACGGCGATGACGATCTTCGACCGCCTCGGCGCGACGCGCGAGAGGGATGCGCTGGCGGGGAGGATCGATGGGTGAGGGACATTGAGAAGGTGAGAAGGTGGGAAGGTGAGAAGGTCGGGAACGACCTCTGGCCTTCTGGCCTTCTGGCCTTCCGACCTTCCGACCTTCCGACCTTCCGCTACTTCACCAGCACCGTCCCCTTCATGCTGCCATGCAGCTGGCCGTGATACGCGTA
>CAMLIU010000419.1 GCA_946479995.1 uncultured Gemmatimonadota bacterium
CGATCCGTCCCCAGCTCGCCACGCTCGTGCGAATGCTTCGTGACGTGCCCGCGGTGGAGGATATCGCCCTCTCGACGAACGGCGTACGGCTGCCGGCGCTCGCACCGGAGCTGGCCGCCGCCGGCCTCGACCGCGTGAACATCTCCGCCGACAGCCTTCGCCCGGAGCGCATCGTTGCCATTGCGCGGCGCGACCTCGGCTTCGACCCGGTTCGAGCCGCGAGCGCCGCCGAGGCCGCGGGACTCGCGCCGATCAAGATCAACATGGTGGTCATCCGCGGCACGAACGACGACGAGGTGGCCGACTTCGCGCGCCTCACCGTGCACCATCCGTGGCACGTCCGCTTCATCGAGCTGATGCCGGTGGGCGAGATGGAGGATCTCACCTTCGACCACGTGGTGCCGAGCGACGAGATTCTCGCGCGCATCGGCGGTGCGCTCGGTCCTCTCGAGCGCACCGCCGGGCCGGCGCGCGGCAATGGTCCTGCCGAGTACTGGCGTGTGCCGGGCGCTCCGGGAAGCGTGGGTGTGATCACGCCGATGACGCACACCTACTGCGCCCGGTGCAATCGTGTCCGCCTCACCGCCGACGGTCGGCTGCGCACCTGCCTGTTCGGCACGCATGAAGTGGATCTGCGCACTCCGCTTCGCGCCGGCATCCCGCTCGCGCCATTCGTGGAGCGTGCACTGGCCGAAAAGCCGGAAGCGCACGCCCTGCTGCAGCGACGCAACGGAGGGCTGCGGGCCCTCTCCCAGGTGGGCGGGTGAACCGCTCGTGAACGTGAACAATGAGCGGCGAACCGAAACTGCGCTGTGAGTTACGGTTCACGGTTCACGGTTCACGGTTCACGGTTCACGGTTCACGCCGGAGGCTACCATCCTCCCGTGCGCCGCATAGTTTAGGGAGTGCAGCACTTCACCTTCAGACACAGCTCTCATGGTCAATAAGATCACCGTCGTCGGTGCCGGGAATGTCGGCGCCACGGCTGCGCAGCGCGTCGCGGAGAAGGAGCTCGCGCGCACCGTCGTCATGGTGGACGTGGCGGAGGGAATCCCGCAGGGCAAGGCGCTCGACCAGTGGCAGAGCGCGCCGATCGAGGGATTCGACAGCCGCGTCATCGGCACCAACGGTTACGACGAGACGAAGGACTCCGACATCGTCATCATCACCGCCGGCATCGCGCGCAAGCCGGGCATGTCGCGTGACGACCTCCTCAACACCAACGCCGGCATCGTGAAGTCGGTCGCCGAACAGGTGGCGAAGTCGTCGCCCAACGCGATCCTCATCATCGTCAGCAACCCGCTCGACGTGATGTGCTACGTGGCGATGAAGGCGTCCGGCTTCCCGCGCGAGCGCGTGATCGGCATGGCGGGTGTGCTCGACACGGCGCGCTACCGTGCCTTCCTCGCCTCGGAGCTCGACGTGTCCGTGCGCGACATCCAGGCCATGGTGCTCGGCGGCCACGGCGACACGATGGTGCCGCTGATCTCCTACACCAGCGTGAGCGGTATCCCCATCACGCAGCTGATGGACAAGGCGAAGCTCGATGCGATCGTGGATCGTACGCGCAATGGCGGCGCCGAGATCGTGAAGCACCTCAAGACCGGTTCGGCCTACTATGCGCCCTCGGCGGGCGCCGTGCAGATGGCGGAGGCGATCGTCAACGACCAGCGCCGCATCCTCCCCTGCGCAGCCTGGCTGCAGGGTGAGTACGGCATGAAGGACCTCTTCCTCGGCGTGCCGTGCAAGCTCGGCCGGCGCGGGCTGGAGAAGGTGATCGAGGTGCAGCTCACGCCGGACGAGAAGGCGGCGCTCCAGAAGTCCGCGGACGCCGTGCGCGAGCCGATGGCCGCCGTCAAGATGTGACCCATGGACGGGCGGCGCGGAACTGGCGCCGCCCGTCGCTGCTTCATCACCAGGAGCTTACGATCTCATGTGGGCACTCAGGCTGTACCGTTCCACCATCGGCAAGAAGGTGATCATGGCCGTGACCGGGATCATCCTGGTCGCGTTCGTGGTCCTGCACATGCTCGGCAACCTGCAGGTGTTCATCGGGCCGGAGAAGATGAACCGCTACGCCGCCTTCCTGCAGAGCCTCGGTGAGCTGCTCTGGCTGGCGCGCATCGTCCTGCTCGTCGCTCTCATTCTCCACGTGACGATGGCGTACCAGCTTGCGCAGCGAAGCCGGCAGGCACGCCCCACCGGCTACCAGCGCCGCGAGCCGCAGGTCTCCACCGTCGCCTCGCGCACCATGCGCTGGGGCGGCGTGCTGATCCTCGTCTTCGTCATCTTCCACATCCTGCACTTCACCACTGGCACGGTCTTCCCGTGGGCGAGCCGCCCCGACGCCCTGTATCCGGCGTTCAGCCACACCGACGTCTACGGCAACGTCATCGCGGCGTTCCGCTCACCGTGGGTCGTGACGTTCTACGTGGTGGTGATGCTGTTCCTCATGCTGCACCTCTTCCACGGCGCGTGGTCGTCGGTGCGCACCCTCGGCCTCGCCAAGCCGTCGCCGCGGCCGCTGCAGCGCCAGGTGGCCACCGTGATCGCGCTCGTCGTGTGGCTTGGCTTCACGGCCATCCCCGTGGCGGTGTTCCTCGGAGTGATTCGATAGATGACCCTCGAGCTCAACTCTCGCGTTCCCGCCGGGCCGCTGCCGGACAAGTGGGACCGGCACCGCTTCGAGATGAAGCTGGTGAACCCGGCGAACAAGCGGAAGCACAC
>CAMLIU010000420.1 GCA_946479995.1 uncultured Gemmatimonadota bacterium
GCCTGTCGCTCGACGCGATCAAGATCGACCGCAGCTTCGTCATGCGCATGACGGAGGGACCGATGCACTGGCAGCTCGTGCACACGGTGCGCAACCTGGCGCGGAACATCGGCGTCACCGTCATCGCCGAGGGAGTGGAGACGGCGGAGCAGCTCGCCGAGCTGCGCGAGCTGGGGTGCGAGTCGGCGCAGGGCTACCTGTTCTCGCGGCCGGTGCCGGCCGACGAGATGGCGCGGATGCTCGAGCAGGATCCGCGCTGGTAGGGAAGGGCGGGGGGGGAGGTGACAAAATGTCCCGTTCCTCGGGCTGAACGGGGCGGGCGGCCGATACTTGCGGGATGTTTCGCGTCCCGACGCCCGCAGGTCGCTCGATCACCCTGCGGCTGCCACTGCTCATCCTCGCACTGCTCGGCGTCGTCATCGCCGCACTGGGGTGGACGTCGTACCGGCAGCTGACGGCAGCATTGGAACACAGCAGCAGCGACCGACTGTCGGGCGCGAGCGCACAGATCGTCGGTCTCCTGCAGACGTCGCTCGCGACGGTGCGCACCGAGGCCGCGTCCATCGCCACGGATCCGGTCGTCGTCCGCGCTGCCAGGCGACGTGACGACGCCTCGCTGGCGGCCGCGCGTCCCATCCTCGCCCGGCACACGGCGGTACGAGAGCAGCTCACGCGGACCCTCTGGTCGCCGCGCTGCGAGCTGATCGTCTCCGGCGGCACGCCCGTGGCGCGTTCCCCGGAGCGCGACTGCCCGGTGTCGCCGGCGAGTACCCCCGCCATCACGCGCCGCGGCGGCGACGGGGCCTGGGTGCAGCCGTTCGTCGCGCGCGGCGACACGGTGAGCTACGACGTGGTCACCCCCGTGCTATCGGCGGGGAGCGACACGATCGCGTACCTGCAGGCGACGCGCACGCTCCGCGCGAACGAGTCGGGAAAGGTCGTGGGCCGCCTGATCGGGCGCGACGTGGCATTCATGCTGGGCAACGACACCGGGCCCGCGGTGTGGACCGACCTCACGCGGCGAGTGGAAGGCCCCTCATTGCCGGCCGGCAAGCGGGGCCGCTTCGACTGGACGGATGGCACGGGCATGCGGCAGTTCGGCGTGTCGCGCGACGTCCCCTTCGCGCCGTGGACGGTGTGGGTGCAGCAGCCCTACGCGGACGTGGTGCAGCCGGCAGTGCGCTCCATGCGCGAACTGGGGGCGATCGCACTCGTGGCGCTGCTGCTCGCCGTTGCCGGCGCGTGGCTCGTCAGCCGGCATGTCACGGCGCCGCTCGTGGAGCTGACGTCGGCAGCGGAGGACATCGCGCGCGGTAACTACGCCCGTCGCGTGGCCGGCGACCGCGCCGACGAGCTCGGGGTGCTCGTGCGGGCGTTCAACCGGATGGCCGCGGAAGTGGAGCACGCGAACGCCGAGCTGCAGGACCAGGCGGTGGAGCTGGAGCAGCACGCGCAGCAGGCGCAGGACCTGGCGCACGAGCTCGAGCTCTCCAACCAGGAGCTGAGCGAGACGCTGGACGCGGCGATGCAGGCGCGGCAGGAGGTCACGCTCGCCGAGTCGGCGCACAAGGAGCTGGAGGCACAGCTCCTCCAGGCGCAGAAGATGGAGGCGGTAGGCCGCCTGGCCGGCGGCATCGCACACGACTTCAACAACCTGCTCACCGTCATCTCGTCGTACAGCTCCCTCGCCCTCGAGACGCTGCGGCCGCAGGATCCGCTGCACGCCGACATGCAGGAGATCCGTGGCGCCGCCGAGCGCGCGGCGCGACTGACGCGGCAGCTACTGGCCTTCAGCCGCAAGCAGGTGATGCGGCTGCAGCTGCTGGACCTGAGCGCCATGGCGCGCGACATGGAGCGCATGCTGCAGCGGCTGATCGGCGAGGACGTGACGCTCGAGCTGAAGCTGGAGCCGGAGCTCGGCATCATCTCCGCCGATCCGGGACAGGTGGAGCAGGTGATCATGAACCTCGTCGTCAACGCGCGCGACGCGATGCCCAATGGCGGGCACCTGGTGATCGAGACGTCGAACGTGGCGTTCTCCACCGAGCTGTCCATGACCGAGCTCGGACGGCCGGCAGGCGAATACGTGGTGCTCTCCGTGTCGGACACGGGAACGGGGATGAGCGAGGAGACGCAGGCGAACCTGTTCGAGCCTTTCTTCACCACGAAGGGCGCCGGCGTGGGCACGGGGCTCGGGCTCTCCACGGTGTACGGCATCGTGAAGCAGTCGGGCGGCGACATCCACGTGCGCTCGGAGCTGGGACGCGGCACGTCGTTCCGTATCTACTTTCCGCGAGCGGAGGAGACGGAGATGCGGCACACGCGCGAGACGCCGGTGCCGAAGGCGTCGCTCGCCGGCACCGAGACGATCCTCCTCGTGGAGGACGACGCATCGCTCCGCCAGCTCACGGCGCGCGTGCTGCGCGAGGCGGGATACACGGTGCTCGCGCCGCACACCCCCACCGAGGCGGTGCTGACCGGCACGCACCACGAGGGCACGGTGGACCTCCTGCTCACCGACGTGGTGATGCCGCAGATGACGGGACGCACCGTGGCCGAGCTGCTCGCGCAGGCGCGGCCGGGGCTGAGGGTGCTCTACATGTCCGGCTACACCGACGACGACGTGGTGCGCCGCGGCGTGCTGGCCACGGACACCGAGTTCCTGCAGAAGCCGTTCACGCCGGTGGAGCTGCTGCAGCAGGTGCGCGAAGTGCTGGATGCGC
>CAMLIU010000421.1 GCA_946479995.1 uncultured Gemmatimonadota bacterium
GACTTCAGGTTGTCCTCGATCATCTCGAGGGTGGACGGGCCGGTGTTGCCGGCGATGTCGTTCGTGCCGGCGAGGATCACCACGACCTTCGGCTTCAGGTCGATCACGTCCTGGCGGAAGCGCACGAGCATCTGCGGCGTGGTCTGCCCGCTGATGCCGCGGCCGACGTATGGCTTGCCGGGGAACATCGCCGCGAAGTAGGGCGCCCACGACTCGGTGATGGAGTTGCCGAAGAAGACGACGCGATCGTTCGCCGCCGAGGAAGAAGACGGGAGCTGCATATCGGCGGCGTGGTAGCGTTGCAGGTTGGCCCAGTCGTCGTGCGCGTGCGCGCGCTCGAAGCGGATGTCGCTGACGGGCCCGGCCTGGATGGTGAACGATTCCGGCGCGGTGGTGGCGCTGCTGTCGAAGTGCAGCACGAGGCCGGAGCCGGCGGCGCGGAAGGAGCTCGGGCTCTCGGCGATCAGCACCGTGTCGCGCGCGAGGGGGCGATGGATCATCAGCTGCCCATTGCGCATGAACAGGCGATACGTGGCGCCCAGCTCGGCGCTCGTGAAGCTGCCGGCGAGGCGGCGCAGCTGCATCGCATCGAGCGTGACGGTCGCCGGCGCGGCGCGGCGTGCACCAGTCGCCGATCGCGCCGCAGCGGTCGCCGGCGTCATGCGGTCACCGAGGAAGACCTCGGCAACCTGGCGCGCGATGGGGCCGGGATCGATGGAGCCGAGGTTGCAGGTCTCGATCACGCTCAGGTGCTGGTCGGGGAAGCGCAGCAGGTGCGCCTTGTAGCCCATCATGCTCCCCGAGTGCTCGTCGGTGCGCAGCCCGCGATACGTGGAGACCTCGTTGCCGAAGGCGTAGACGAGCGTGTCGCCATTGGCGAGCACGCCGCGGGTGTGGATGAGCTTCTGCAGCGTGTCGCCGCCCACGAGGTGGGAGTAGAAGTTGGCGTCCCACTTCGCGAGGTCCTCCACCGTGGAGTACAACCCGCCGGCGCCGATCTTGTCGAAGTTCTGCAGGTAGCTGATGCGGAAGCCGCCATGGCCATCGGACTCGTAGCTCATGGCGCGGTTCTTCATCACGTGCCCCGGATCGTCGTGGAAGTGCGTGCTCGTCATGCCGAGTGGGGCGAAGATCCGCTCGTCGGCGAGGACGCGCAGCGGCTTGCCGCTCACCCGCTCGAGGATCTTGCCCAGCAGCCAGTAGCCCGAGTTGCTGTACGAGTACTGCGTGCCCGGCTTGAAGTTGAGCTCCTTCTGCCGCGCGATGAGGGCGAGGGCGGAGTCGTCGGGCGTGACGTCCTCCAGCCGCCATCCGGCCAGCTCCATGAGTCCATAGATGTCGCGGATGCCGCTCGTGTGGTGGATGAGGTCGGCCACCGTGACGGGCACGCCGTAGGTCTTCGCGTAGTCCGGCATCTCGGGGAGATAGCGCCGGATGTCGGCGTCGAGCTGGAGCTTTCCGTCGATGGCGAGGAGGGCGGCGAGGGCCGAGGTGAACTGCTTCGTCACCGAGCCCACGTAGAACACCGTGCGCGGCGTGATGGGGACGTCGTAGTCCAGGTTCGCCATGCCGTAGCCGCGCTCGTAGATGAAGCGGCCGTCGCGCAGCACGCCGAGGGCGCAGCCGGGGGAGTCCGGCCTGTCCCAGCGGGCGAAGAGGCGGTCCATGCGCTGGTCGGGCGCGAAGCGCTGCTGCGCGTGGAGGGGCGCGGCGAGCGCGAGGACGAGGGCGGCTGCGAGCACGTGAAGGCGATGCAAGGCGGAGTTTCCGGTCAGGGTCGAAGGGCCAATCAATCGCCGGCCTCGCGTTTGTCGAGAGGGATTTCGAGTCTCGTGGCTGGCTCCTCTGACGAAGGGTGTACACATCCTCCGGATGACTGCACGGATGAGAGGATCGTTCGGTGCGCCGAGGGGAGAGCCAGTTAGTCAAATAAAGTATTGACTTAACCCGCAAACCATCCTACCGTCTCCGACCGGCGCCGTGTTCCCGGCGCCAACAATCGGAGGAGGTCGCGATGTCGCAGTCCAGGCAGCCGTCGGTCGGCTCGCAGGAGCCCTCGTTCCCGCCACGCCCCACCTCACCCCGACCCGGATCCGGGTGGGGGGTCCTCTTCCTGGTCCTCGTGGGGCTGGGGTGCGCGACGGCCTTCGCCGCCTGCGACAACGGGCCGACCCAGGCGCCGCCGGTCCAGCTCGAGCCGCTCGACCCGGTGCTCGTGGCGCAGGGGCAGCAGGTCTTCCGCTTCGAGACCTTCGACGACGAGCGCTTCTGGACCGACACCGCCCGCATGCACGAGGTGGTGCAGTCCGCGGTGAGCCCCGCGCTCGCCCTCCAGGTAGGCCTCAAGGTGGACGCCGACGCCCTCCCGCAGGCGGTCAAGGACGCCATCGTCGCCGGGCAGGTGGACCTGAACGACCCGGCCACCACCGTCACCCTCCTCAAGCTCAACTCGGTGGTCGGCCTCAAGGGCACCGTCTCGCAGACGGCGGCGGGCAAGGACACCCTCACCCGGCTCGGCATCACCTGCGCGCTCTGCCACTCCACGGTGGACAACTCCTTCGCCCCGGGCATCGGCAAGCGGGTGGATGGGCAGCCGAACCACGACCTGAACGTCGGCGCCATCGTCGCCCTCTCCCCCGCCATCCCCGCCTCGGCGAAGGCGGTCTACAACAGCTGGGGCCCCGGGATGTACGACGCCCGCTACAACCTCGA
>CAMLIU010000422.1 GCA_946479995.1 uncultured Gemmatimonadota bacterium
TGCCGTTCGCCCGGGCGTGGCGTGCCAGCGCGGCCGCCGCGTCGTCGAGGACCGTGATGTCGTCGTCCGAGCCGTCCACCCATGCGCCCAGCTCCTCGACGTAACGGTCGAAGGCGGGACAGTCGCGGATTGGCCTGAAGGACAGGTGGCTGCTCATGTCGGCAAGTGGCTGGCCCGGGAGCCTACGCCCGGGGGACGACGGAGCAGCCGATTGGTAAACATCCGGGCGAGTCAGATCTCCCAGTTCGACCACACCACGCCCGCCCCGGGCTTCACCTCCGGGTCGCCGGAGTACGACATGCGCAGGTCCGTCCACCGCACGCGCGCGCCCATCCCGATCAGCCGGCGATAGAGGTCGTCGTACTCGCCCTGCACGCGAAAGGCGACGCTGCGCGTCCCGCTGCGACGCGCATAGTCGCGCAACGCCCGCACCATCGCGTCGAAGCGGCCTTCGTCGGCCAGCACGAGCTTCAGGACCCGGAGCTCCTCCCGCACGCGGCCCTCCACGAGCGGTGCCGTGTGACAGAGCGCGAAGCCCACCAGCTCCTCGCGGTCGTGCAGCAGCACCGTGTCGCCGAGCGAGAGCGACTCGGTGAGCTCGATCTCGCGCGTGAAATCGTAGCCGGGTTGCAGGCGCTCCAGCAGCGCGCGCGAGGCGATCATGGCCTCCTCGTGGTCCCGCACCCCCATGCGGCCGAGGAGGTCGGGCGTGCGCTCGCTGCTCACGGCGTCGAGCGTCAGCGTGATGGTCAGCCGGCCGGGCGCGAAGCCGATCCGCGAGTAGAAGCCGATGTTGTCCATCGTGCGCGGCATCGTCTCGAGGCCGATCACCTTCACGCCGCCGCGCGCCAGCCAGGCG
Source organism: uncultured Gemmatimonadota bacterium (assembly GCA_946479995.1). Next base: position 860 of record CAMLIU010000422.1, read on the forward strand.
ATGCCGCGCTCCACGACCTCCTTGCCGAGACCGGTGCCCTGATATTCCGTACGCACGGCGAGGGGACCCATCCAGCCTTCCACGCCGGAGCGATGCACCATGTTGAAGGCGGCAATCTCCCCGCGGGCGTCGCGCCAGACCATCGCGCCTTCGGCGGAGTCCTCGATGGCGTAGCGCCACACCTGCGGGTTGAGGTTGGGGACGCGAACGCCGACCATCCCGTCGCGGCGGTAGCGCTCGGTGAACGCGTCGCTGAACACCACGTTCAGCGCGCCGATCTCCTCGATGCGCGCCGGGAAGGGTCCCTCCACCGGGGGCAGCGAGCGCCAGCTGCGTGCGACCGCCATCAGTCCCCCGCCCCGACGGCGGCCAGCAGGTCGCCGGTGTTCGCGTCGGCGTCGAGCTGCGTGACGACGGAAGTGCCGGTCTCCTCGTCGTAGCGCACGCTGATCACGCGATCGAGCCCCTCGCGCACCTGCTCGATGTGCGTGATGAGGATGACCTGCTCGAACCGGTCCTGCAGCCCGCGCAGGAGCTCGACGACGTTCTGGCGGCGCGATTCGTCGAGCGACCCGAAGACCTCGTCGAGGATGAGCAGGGAGAAGCTCTGGCCGGCACGCTCGGCGATCATCTGCGAGATGGCGAGGCGCAGGCAGAGGTTCGCCACGTCCTGCTCGCCGCCCGAGATGACGGGCTTGGGCACGCCGTCCTCGAGCACGGTGAGGTTGTAGCTGTCGTCCAGCTCCAGCTCGTCGTAGCGCGCGTCGGTGAGCTCGGTGAGGAAGGCGCTCGCGAGCTCGCTCATCTCCGGGCGGAGCTGGACGTTGAGGTCCGTGCGCAGGTCGGTGTAGGCGCGATCGAGCTCGTCGTGCAACCGCTTGTCGCGCTCCAGTGTCTCCAGCTGCGCCTTCGCGCGGGCGAGCTCGGCGCGCGACTGCTCGGCGCGGGTGAGCGCCGCCTGCGCCGTGGCCGCCTCACCCGCGGCCCCCACCGCCTCCAGCTCCGCCGTGCGCAGCTCGGCGGCGGCGGCATCATGGCGAGCCCGCAGGTCGGCGTAGCTCTGCTCGGAGAAGCTGAGCAGGTCGCGGCGCGCGGCGAGCGCCGCCCCGCGCGCCTGGGCCGCAGCCAAGCCGGCCGCCGCGCGGTCCCGCTCGGCCTCCAGCGCGGCCCGGCGCTCGAGTTGCGCCGCGAGGCGGGTGGCGCGCGCATCGAGGGGCCGCAGGCGCTCCAGCTCGCGGCGGGCGGCCATGTGGCGCTCGGCGTCGTAGCCGCCGGGAATGGCCTCGCGATCGTGACGCAGCTGCCCGAACCGCTGCTCCTTCGCCTGCAGCTCACGCGCGAGCTGGCCGAGCTCCTGCACCGCGAGCTGCACCTTGGCCAGTCGACGCTCGAGTCGTCCCACCTCCTCGAAGGTGGTACGGCGGCGGTCGTCGAGCTCGCGAATCTCGGCCGGCATTTCCTCCAGCTGCTCGAGGCGCGCCTTGAAGTATCGGCCATCCGCCACGAGCGCCTCGAGCTGCTCGTCGAGGTGGTCGAGCACGGTGCGGTAGTGATCGTGGAGGGGACGCTCGCAGGTAGGACACTGTCCGTCCTCCCCGGTAGCGAGAAGCCGCTCGCGGTTCTCGTTCACTTCGGCGTACTGCTGGCGGAGGGCGGTGTACTTGGTCTCCGCCTCCTGGCGGTCGCGCACCCACTCCGTGCGCCTCGCCTCGAGCTGCCCCTGCACCTCCTCGAGCGCGGCCCGCTTGCGCTCGAGCTCCAGCGTCACCTCCTCTTCGAGGGCGGGCGCGGTCTCGATGCGCTCGCGCCGCTCGCGCAGCCGGCGCAGCTCCTCCTCGAGGGAGCGCTC
>CAMLIU010000423.1 GCA_946479995.1 uncultured Gemmatimonadota bacterium
GCGGCCTCTCGCTGCAGTCGGTGGCCGCGTTCATTCCCCTCACCGCCGGCGCGGCTGACATGTTCAGCGAGTTCGGTCCCGAGGTGAAGTGGAACGAGAGCTATGGTGTCGGCTGGCTGCAGACCGTCGTGCGCCGCAAGCCGGGCGTGAGCGTCGAGGCGGCCGCGGCGGACATGACGAACGCCTTCCGGCAGAGCATCGAGACCCAGCGCGAGGTTGAGCCTCGCGGCCTTCCCGCCCAGGACCGCCTGAATCCTCGGGCGACGCTGAGCTCCGTGCTCGAGAGCCGAGGGCCGCGCCGCAACCCATCGGCCACGGTATCACTCTGGCTGATGGCCGTGTCGGGGCTCGTGCTCCTCATGGCCTGCGCCAACGTCGCCAACCTCCTCATCGCGCGCGCCCTCCGCCGGCGGCGTGAGATCGCCATCCGCCAGGCCATCGGCGTGTCGCGCGGACGGCTCCTCGCGCAGCTCCTCACCGAGAGCACCCTGCTCGCCCTGCTCGGCGGCATCGCGGGCGTGGTCGTCGCGCACTGGGGCGGCGCGCTCCTCCGCTCCGTGCTGCTCCCCGACCTCGACTGGAGCAGCGGCGTCCTCGATCATCGCGTGCTCCTCTTCGCCGGCGTGATCGCGCTCGGGGCCGGCCTCGTCACCGGGCTCGCGCCGATTCGCCAGCTCGCGAGCACCGACGTCGTCACCGCGCTCCGGTCGGGTGGTCGTGGCGCCAGCCTGCGCAGCTCTCGCCTGCGCAAGGCGCTGCTCGTCGTGCAGGGCGCCGTCTCGGTCGTGCTGCTCGTCGGTGCGGGGCTGTTCGTGCGCAGCTTCCGCAACGTGCGCTCGCTCGACCTCGGCTTCCAGCCGGAGCAGGTCATGACCGTCGGGGTCACCTTGCGTGGCACCCCACTCGACTCGGCGCAGAAGATCCAGCTCGCGCAGGCGATGCTCGAGCGCGCCGCCACCCTGCCCGGCGTGGTGCATGCGAGCCGTGGGCTCACCGTGCCATTCTCGAGCCAGTGGACGCAGCCCCTCTTCGTGCCGGGCGTGGACAGCAGCCGCCTGCGCGATCTCTTCTACATCGTCCCCGGGAGCGCGGACTATCTCGCCACCATGGGCACGCGCCTCGTGAGCGGGCGCGCCGTCACCGATGCCGATCGCGCCGGCAGCGAGCCGGTGGCCGTACTGAGCCAGAGCGCGGCCCAGCGCATCTGGCCCGGCGCGAACCCGATCGGGCGCTGCATCAAGCTGCTGCCGGACGGACCGTGCGTCACCGTCGTCGGCACGGCGCAGGACATCCGCGCCTCGTTCGACGACGACCCGCCGCTGCAGGTGTACGTGCCGATCTCGCAGCAGCCGCAGCCGGAGGTGCGCCTCTTCGTCCGCACGCATGGCGACGCCGAGCGGAGCACGGAGTCGGTGCGACGCGCGCTGCAGGAGCTGATGCCCGGCGCGGCGTACGTGAGCGCTGATCCGCTCGAGGACTTCGTCGCCACCGAGTTCCGCTCGTGGCGGCTGGGCGCGACGATGTTCACCATCTTCGGCTTCCTCGCACTGCTCGTCGCCGCGGTGGGGTTGTACAGCGTCGTCGCCTACGATGTCTCGCAGCGCACCCAGGAGCTCGGCGTGCGCGTGGCCCTCGGGGCGAGCGCGGGGAAGGTGATCCGCCTCGTCCTCGCCGACGGCGTGCGCGTCGTGGCACTCGGCCTCGCGCTCGGCGCCGTCGTCGCGCTGGCGTTCGCGAACCGGGTGACGCCTCTGCTCTATCACGTCACCGGCCGCGACCCGGTCACATATGGCTTCGTCGTCCTCGTGCTGCTCGCCGTGGCGCTCGTGGCGAGCCTCGCGCCGGCGCTCCGTGCGTCACGCGTGGACCCGAACATCGCCTTGCGGGCGGAGTGAGCGTGGCCGAGCTGACCATGACGACGAAGGGTGGACGCATGAGACGGATAGCGGCACGGATGAGACGGAGAGATTCGTCTCATCCGTGCTGCTTTCCGTAGCAGGCGTATTCCCTTCGACTGAGTGGCCTCCCCGGAAGCTATCGTCGCGCCGCGAGCCAGCTGCTCACCGCCACCTGAGCGATCGGCGTGACGATCACGATGGCCAGCGCTGCGTCCTTGTGCCGGGTGCGGCCGTCGTGGACGATCGACCTTAGCGCCAGCACCTCGGCGCCGAACAGCGCGGCCGAGGCCAGCATCGGCGGCACGAGTGACCGCCGGCGCCCGCTGCCGATCCACGCGCCCACTGGTGCGCCGATCGTCGTCCCCACACCCACTCCCCAGATCGCACCGGGAAACGCGGCGCCCAGGCACGCATCGGGATCGCCCTCCGGACAATCGCGGCTCGTCCACGAGCCACCGGCGATCGCACCCACTACGGCGCCCGTCGCCGCACCGAGCACGCTGCCGGCAACGGTGCGTCCCACGCTCGCGCGACCCTGTGCCTGCGCGGACGCAGGCGATGCTCCGATGACCAGCAGGCCGCCGGCGATGATGGCGAAGATTCGTCCTCTCGTCATGCGCGGACTCAACGCAGGTACGGCGCCACGTTCTCGGCGACGAGGGCCAGCTCCCGCTTCGTGAGTGGCAGTCGGCAGAACGCCGCCCAGGCGTCCTTCGGCGACAGGTTTCCTCCCGCCGTTGCATCGGAGCCGAAGAGCAGGCGGTCCATTCCGATCTCGCGCATCCATCCCACGAGCG
>CAMLIU010000424.1 GCA_946479995.1 uncultured Gemmatimonadota bacterium
AGCTCGTCGATGCGCCCCTCGAGGTGGAAGAGGAGCTCGTCGTCGAGCGCGCGGCGGGCACGCGCGCGTGACTCGGGGAGACGGAAGACGCGGCGCATGAGCGACGGCTCCTCGCGGCGGCTCATGTGGCCGGCTCGGCGGAAAGGAGGAGGCCGACCGTCTCGGTGTAGTGCTGCCAGCGCGAGACTTCGGCGGTGAGCTGGCGGCGGCCGGCGGCGGAGAGGCGGTAGAACTTCGCCTTGCGTCCCTGGTCGGTGTAGCCCCAGTCGGCGAGGAGCCAGCCGCGCTGCTCCATGCGGTGAAGGCAGGGGTAGAGGGCGCCCTCTTCGATCGCGAGGCGTTCGTGGGTGGCGGCCTCGATCCAGCGGAGGACGGCGAGCCCGTGCATCGGCGCCCAGGAGAGCGTCTTGAGGACGAGCATGTCGAGGGTGCCGCGGAGGAGCTCGCGATCGGTGGGGGCAGCCATGGTCCTCGGTTGCTGGAGTCTGACCTAATGTTCTTAGGACAAGACGTTGCGACTCATGGAAAAGTTTGTCAAGAATGCCTGTGACAACGGCGGGTACCTCGTACGTCGTACGGCGTACGAGGACCCAGGCCGCTGGCCCATCGAAGGCGCTGACGGTGCCACAGGGTTCGGTGTCATCGCAATCATGGTCGCCTGCGTATATCCTTTGCCAGTTCTGTCCCTCCAGTCCTCCTGCCGCACGGATGCTTCGTCGTCGCCTGATCATCACGCTGGTCGCCGGCGCGGCGCTCGCGCCGGTCGTGGCCCGGCCGGCTCGCGCCCAGGAGTTCGTGCGCCAGCGCCTGCTCGTCCACAACTTCGGGTCGCGCGATGTCAGGCTGGGCCGACGTGCCGCCGACAAGGTCAATTCGGTGATCGGCCGCGGTCGCCCCGATAACCTGGAGCTGGCCAATCGCGGCGACATGCTGCGCAAGCTGGAGGAGGCCGGGTACAATCCGGACAGCGTCCTGATGCCCGGCGAGATGCGCAGCCTGGCGCGCGAGTATCGCACCGATGAATACGTGATGGGCCAGGTCGTCACGGGACCGGGAAGGACGGTGCGGCTCCGTGGTTACCTGGTGCTCACGCGCGACTCCACGCTGCGCCAGCCCATCCCGACGGTCGAGCGGCCCGACCTCGATGCGGCTGCCCAGGCGTTCGGCACCGAAGTCCTGCGCGCCCGCGCGCAGCTCGTCCCGGAGCGTCGCTGCGAGAATGCACTGCGGAGTGGCAAGCCGGCCGCGGCCGCGACGGCGGCGCAGGAGGGCATTCGTGCATATGCGCAGGCCGCCATCTCTCGCATCTGCCTTCTACGGGCCTACGAAGAGCTGGGGCAGCGACCCGACTCGCTGCTTCGCGTTGCCCGCGAGCTGCTCGAGGTGGACTCGGTGAGCGCGAGAGGCTGGCAGGCGATGGCCGAAGCGTTCGACCTGCAGGGCCACCCCGACAGCGCGGGCCAGGCGTGGAGCCGCGCCGCGGACCTGCAGCAGCATGACGCCACGGCCATCGGGCAGATCGTCATGGCGCTGATGAGCGATGGCAACGACTCGATCGCCAGGCCATTCATCATCCAGGCGGTGAACGATCATCCGGACGACAAGCATCTCGCCGGCCTGCACTGGCGAGTGCTGCTCGCCACCGCCGACTGGGCCAACGCCGTGCGTGCCGGAGAGGCGCTGCGACGAATGGACGACGCCTACGAGACGCAGCCGGAATACTTCCTCCGCATGGCCACGGCCTATCGCAACCTGAACGAGCCGGTCCGCGCCGTGGCCACGGCAGCGGAGGGCGTGACGCGTCATCCGTCGGACCGGGATCTCTACCTCTTCTACACCCAGCTCGTGCTCGCCGAGGGCGACACCGCACTGGCTCGCGGGCTCGAGCGCTTCCCCGACGATGGGAAGCTCCTTGCCCTCGACGCGCAGCTCCGCCGCAAGCGCGGCGACCTGCAGGGTGCGCTCGCCTCCACGCGGCGCGCGATCGCGCGAGATTCGACGCTCGTGCACGGCAACCTGCAGCTCGCGCAGGCGTTCATCGATGTCGGCCAGTCGGACAGCGCGCTCGTCGCGCTGGCACAGGGCCTACGTTCGGCCACGGACTCGTCGCTCGCGGCGCAGTTCGCGCTCGCGCGAGGCAATGCGCTCTATCAGGGCGCCAGCACGAGCCACCGGCGCGCCGACTTCGAGCTCGCGCTGCGCTACGTGCAGCTGTCGGATCGGCTGTCGCCCTCCGCCAACGCCGGCTTCCTGATCGGATCGGCGGCGTTCGGCGTCGCACAGCTCGCGTCGACGGAAGCCGCCGGCGCGCGGAGCTGTGAACTGGCGATGACCGCCGACACCAACCTCGTCCTCGCCGAGACCCAGCTCGCGCGGCATGGGCAAGTCGCCCCCGACGCGGCGAAGCAATTCCTGGAATACGCGGGACAACTGCATCCCTACGTGACGCAGCAGGTCCAGCTGTTCTGCACCGGTCCTGATCATGGAGAACTCGATGCGCCATCCTTTCCGTAGGTCCGCGAGTCCGTTTGCCCTCGTGACCCTCGTCGCCTTCGCCCTGGCGTGCGCGACGAATCCCGCGCCCTCCACCTCGGCGTCCACCTCCACCGCAAGCGACGCCGCGTTCATGGCGCGGGCCCGCGCCGTGCACGACCGCGTGCTCACGCTCGACACGCACGTGGACATCGACC
>CAMLIU010000425.1 GCA_946479995.1 uncultured Gemmatimonadota bacterium
GTCCTCCAGCGCATGTGGTGGCTGGGGCAGCAGATCACCCTCGAGCTCGACCCGCGTCGGGTCGTGGAGCGCTTCCTCGAGGCGGCGGGTGACGTCGCCGATGCCGATGGCGCATCGCTCGGCCTCGTCACCACCGACGGCGTCATCGAGATCACCGCCGCCAGCGGCGCGCTCGCCACCTGCGCCGGCCTGCACGTGCCCGTCGTCGATTCGGTGATGGGACGCATCCTCCGCGGCGCCGGGCCGTGGAGCGTCGCCGACGCGGAGGACCATCGCGACGAGCTGCACGAGACCTGGTTCCGGCATGCGTCGTCCGCTGCCGTTCCCATGCACGCCGTCGCCATCGTCCCCGTGCAGCGGGGCGGCGAGCGCATCGGCGCCGTCACCATCGCGTCCGCGCGCCGCGAAGTGTTCACCCCCCTGCAGCTCGAGCGCGTGGAGGCGATGTCGGACCTGCTCTCCGTCGCGCTGGCGAACGCCGAGCTGTTCGAGACCATGCGCCAGGCGGAGTGGCGCTTCCGCACCCTCTTCCGCGCCGCGCCCGATGCGGTGCTCACCGTGCTCCAGACCACCGGCCGCGTGCGCGAGGCCAACGACGCCGTGCGCGAGGTGTTCGGCCTCGAGCCGCACCAGGTGGTGGGCCGCTCCCTCGCCGACCTCGTCGCCGAGGACGACCACGCGAGCCTCGAGCGGATGCTCGCCAACGCCTTCGCCGGCGCGCCCGGCCGCACCGAGGTGCAGGTCGTCCATCCCGCGCAGCCCGACGCGCCACGCAAGGTCGTCGCCCTCGCCGCGAGCCGCCTTCCCGAGGCCGATCCGCCGAGCGCCCTCCTCATCGGGCGCGACATGACCCACGAGCGCGAGATGCACGCGCGGCTCATGGAGTCCGATCGCCTCGCCGCCGTCGGCGAGCTCGTTGCCGGCGTGGCGCACGAGGTGAACAACCCGCTTTCCAGCATCAGCGCCTTCGCGCAGATCCTCCTCCGCGACAACACCCTCAACGCGCAGCAGCGCGAGTCCATCGAGGTCATTCGCGCCGAGACCACGCGCGCCAGCCAGGTGGTGAAGGACCTCCTCGCCTTCGCGCGGCGCAGCGAGCCGCAGCGCGTGCCCCTCGACCTCAACGCCGTGGTCGCGCGCTCGCTGCGCATGCGGCAGTACCAGTTCGACGAGACCGGCGTGCGCGTGGAGACCGAGCTCGCCGCCGACCTCCCCTCGGTGATGGGCGACGCGCGCCAGCTGCAGCAGGTCTGCCTCAACCTGCTCACGAATGCCATCCAGGCGATGAGCGCCGGCGGCGGGACCCTTCGCGTGCGCAGCCGGCGCGAGGGCGACGTCGTGCGTCTCGAGGTCGCCGACAGCGGGCCGGGCATGTCGCCCCACGTGCGCCAGCACGTGTTCGAGCCCTTCTTCACCACCAAGAAGGAGGGGGAGGGCACGGGGCTCGGGCTGAGCGTGAGCTATGGCATCGTCGCCGCGCACGGCGGCAGCATCGAGCTCGTGGAGACCGGGCCGCAGGGCACCACCTTCCGCGTCACCCTGCCGGCGGCGGCGACACCCGCCGATGCGACCGAGGCCGCGCGCGACCAGCCCGCCATCCCGCTGCGCTCCCCCATCGCCGGCATCCGGCTCCTCTTCGTGGACGACGAGCCCGCGCTGCGCAACGGCATGCAGGCGTACGGGGAGCTGCGTGGCTTCACCGTCATCACCGCCGCCGACGGCAACACCGCCCTCGAGACCACGCGCAGCGTCGGCGTGGACGCCATCGTCTGCGACCTGCGCATGCCGGGAATGGACGGCATCGAGTTCCACGAGCAGCTCCGCCAGGAGCGGCCGGGCCTCGCCGCGCGCACCGTCTTCATCACCGGCGACGTCGTCACCAGCGTCGCCGCACGCGGCAGCGTGGCCCGCCAGCCGGTGCTGACGAAGCCGTTCGTGTTCGACCGGATCGAGGAGGCGGTGATTGCCGTGATGCGGGGGCAGCCTTATAGACGCAGCTAGTCGGCTAGTCGGGTATCAGCTAGTCGGGGAGCCGATTAGCCGGTTCAGGTGTCTAATGGAGTGCCTCCCGGCGCGCTCGATCGTCCCTGAAGGAGGCCCATCATGACCAATCTCTTCCCACGCCAGACCGTCGATTGGCACCTCGAGGAGCCTGCGGCTTTCCGCCGGCTCTCGCTGTCGCTCGTCGAGATGGCGCTCGTCACCGGGATCGTCCTCCGGCTCCTGCGCGCCTTCGCGTTCACGCACGGGCGCGCGAGCCTGCTCCTCACCGTGCTCGCCGTCATGCTGTGGGGGCTCGTCCTCCTCGGCATGGCCACCGCGCACCTGGCGAACTATCCGATCCAGCGCTGGGCGTGGCGCGCGCCGCTCTTCGCCCTCGTGGAGACGATCGGCGAGATGGCGACCAGCCTGCTGCTCATCTCCTTCGGCCGCGAGGCCGAAGGGACGGCCCGGGCGCACTTCCACGACTGGCCCAGCATGGCCGCCCGCGCCCTGCTCCAGAGCGAGCTGACGATCTGCCTCTGGGCACTGCTCCTCGCCGGCGTGATCCTCGTCGTGCGGCGCAGCGGGCTGGCGGAAGGGGTGGACGCGGAGCCGGTGACCGATCCGCAGTAAGGATCCAAGGACTGAAGCGTGAAACGGGGGCCATCTGTCTTCTGAAGACAGATGGCCCCC
>CAMLIU010000426.1 GCA_946479995.1 uncultured Gemmatimonadota bacterium
ACGGCGACGCCGCCGGCGCCGGCGTCCATGTAGTAGCGCGTGAGCCCGCGCTGGCGCCGTTCGTCGAGCGTGCGCTTCGCGGTGAGCGCCAGCGGATGCGCGGGGATCACCTGGCCGGCGAGCAGGTGCTCACGCAGCGCGGTCATGCTTCCGTCGTGCGGAGGTCGGCCCGATGGCATATCAGAAGCGTCCGTCGCGGCGCTCGAACTTCGTCGGCTTGCCGAGCAGGCGGCCGCCGCGGGCGACCCATTCGGCCACCCAGTCGAGCAGGATGTCGAGCGGCATCAGGTCGTCGCCGAGCAGGGTGCGCATGCGCGTGCTGTCGCTGAGGAGCGCGTCGGCCGATTCGGTGCCGGCGAGCCGTGCCTCGCGGTCGAGCCGCGTGGCGAGCGCGCGTGCGAGGTCGGCCACGCGGAGCACATCGGGGCCGGCGACGTTCACCACGAACGGGTCCGGTGCGCTCGCCTGGGCGAGCGATGCGAGGGCGAGGGCGTTCGCGTCGCCCTGCCAGATGACGTTCACGTGGCCCATCGCGAGGTCGACCGGCTCGCCGCCCGCGATGCGCAGCGCGAGGTCGGTGAGCACTCCGTACCGGAGGTCGTGGGCGTAGTTGAGGCGCACGATGGCGGTGGGCGAGCCGTGGCGGTGCGCGGCGGCGGTGAAGATTCGCTCGCGGGCGAGGCACGACCATGCGTACTCTCCCACCGGGGCGAGGGCATCCGTCTCGCGCGCACCCCGTCCGGTGACGGGCGTGAGCGCATAGACGTTCCCCGTGGAGAACACCACCGTGCGCGCGCCGGCGTAGCGTTCGGCCGCGAAGGCGGGGACGGCGGCGTTCATCGCCCAGGTGAGCGATGGATCTCCCGCGGTGCCGAACTTCTGCCCCGCCATGAACACCACGTTCGGCGCGTCGGGGAGCGCAGCGAGCTCGCGCGGCTCGAGCAGGTCGGCGCGCGCGACCTCGATGCCATCCGCCTCCAGTGCGCCGGCCGCGGCGGCGTCCGACCAGCGCGACACGGCGATCACCCGGCGCGACGGGTCGGCGCGCTTCGCCATCCGCGCCAGCGACGGTCCCATCTTCCCGCCGGCGCCGAGGACCATGATGTCGCCCGGCGCGCGCGCGAGCGCCGCGGCGAGTGACGGCGAGGGACGCGAGAGCGCCTCCTCCAGCTCGGCTTCGGTGCGCGGCGCCGTGGTGCGGCCGCCGGTGGTCATCCCGCCGTCGCCTTGCGCCGGTTGCCGCGTTCGGCGTCCAGTTCCTTCTGCAGCTCGTGGCGCGCCGCGTCGATGATGTCGCGCGTGCGGTCGCGCAGCGCGGCCACGTCGCCGGACCCCATGCCGGTGGTGGGGATGGGCGCCAGCACCCGCGCCTTCGCGCGGGCGCGGCGGAAGGCGAAGCTCCCCTTCGCCATGCAGTGGCGCGTGCCGGCCACCACGATGGGGAGGATGGGCACCTGCGCCTCGATGGCCAGCTTGAATGCGCCGTCCTTGAACGGAAGCAGCTCGGCGGTGCGGGAGCGCGTCCCCTCGGGGAAGATCATCACGCTCACCTGCTTCTTCAGGCGGTCGCGGCATCCCTTCATCGCGCTCACCACGCTCTCGCGCCGCCCGCGCTTGATCGGGATGTCTCCCGCCATGCGCATCATCCAGCCCATGACGGGGATCTTGAAGATCGTGTCCTTCGACAGCCACTTCATCTCCCACGGGAAGTGGCTGATGAGGAAGATGTCGGCGTACGACTCGTGGTTGGAGACGGCGACGTACGGGTGGCGCGGATCGGCCGGGGCTTCGCCATCGGTCTCGAAGTCCCAGAGCGGGTTGAGCGACACCGCGGTGACGGCGAGCTGCCGGAAGGCGCGGCCCGCGTGGTAGCGGCCGCGGTCGAAGGGCGCGGTCACGAGCCAGACTGCGCTCACGTAGAGGAAGCCGAAGAGGACGGTGGAGACGGCGGCGATCCACGCCCAGGCACTGAGGATCCGTTGCATGTCGTCGGTGCGGCGCGCCTCAGGCGCGAAGGAAGTCGGGACGCCAGTCGCGGACCTCGCGCTTCACGGCGTCCGCGGTGGTGAGCTCCCCTCTCAGGCAGCGCTCCACGAGCGCCGGCAGCTCGGCGTCGCCGGCGAAGCGGAGGCCGACGAGCTGCTTGAGGCGCAGCTCGGCAATGCGTCCCCGCAGCTCGGGAGGGAGGGTGGCCGCGAGTCGCAGGCGCATCTCCAGCGCGATGAGCCGGCTCTGCACGATGAGGATGGAGGTGCGGCTGGCGACCACGGCGGCGACGAGGGCAAGGGAGACGACGACGAACCAGATGCTCCACGCCGACGGGAAGCGCACGGCGTGGACGGTGGTGATGACGAGGTTGGCGAGGAGGATCGGCATCGCCACGTAGTGGTACAGCGCGAAGTAGCGCCGGTGGTTCGCGTAGCTCTGCGTCCGGGGTTCGCTCATGGGAGGGTGAGGGTAGCCGTCAGCCAGCGGCGTCACGCGCCTCGCGCGCGTGACGCTTGATGCGGGCGAGCATGGCATTGAGCCCCACCTCGCGACCGGCGAGGCCGATGCCTTCCATCATCTGTCGCACGAAGTCGTTCGGGATGGCGAGCGCCGTCTCCGGCGGCTGGCCATTGATGGCGGAGAAGAGGATGGCGAGGAACGCCGCGATGGTGGGCGACTG
>CAMLIU010000427.1 GCA_946479995.1 uncultured Gemmatimonadota bacterium
GCGGCGCCTTCCTCGCCATGGCGTCGCACGGCACCGACCAGCTCATCGTGCAGCGGCTGATGTCGTCGCGCACGCTGAAGGATGCGCAGAAGGCGATCATCGGCTCGGGATTCGTCGTCTTCCTCCAGTTCTTCCTCTTCCTCGCCATCGGGCTCGGGCTCTGGGCGTTCTACCAGGGGAAGCAGTTCCCGCTCACGGACCAGATCTTCCCGAGCTTCATCATCGACCACATGCCGCACGGACTCGTCGGGCTCATCGTCGCCGCCATCGTGGCGGCGACGATGAGCACGCACTCCGGCGCCATCAACTCGCTGGCCGGCGCGACCACCATGGACATCTACCTCCCGATCACCGGTCGGGCGGCCGACGATCCGGTGACGCTGCGCATGGGCCGCCTGTTCGCCCTCATCTGGGGCGTCGTGCTCACGCTCGGCGCGCTGCTCTTCCCGCAGGACACGAAGACACCGGTCGTGATCGTCGCCCTCGGCATCGCCTCGTTCACCTACGGCGGCCTGCTCGGGGGATTCTTCCTTGGCATCTTCTGGAGCCGCGCCATCCAGCGCGATGCGATCCTCGGCATGTCCGTCGCCATCTTCATCATGGCGTTCATCGTCTTCGCCGGGCCGATCGCGGCGGCTTACCCGCCGCTCGCCGGCACGCTGGCGCCCTTCGGCAGGATCGCCTGGCCATGGTACGTGCTGATCGGCACGCTGATCACGCTTTTCGTCGGCATCCTCTCCTCGTTCACCCACCCTGCCCCGGCGCGCCGGCCGGCGAGCGCATGACGTGCATCGTTGTCGGGGTGGATGGCGGCGGGTCGAAGACGAAGGTCATCGTCGCGGACGAGAACGGCACGCAGCTGGGTGAAGTGGTGGGCCCGGCGAGCGCCGTTCGTCCCGGGAAGGCGGAGCAGTCGGCGGAGGTGATCGCCACCGCCGTGCGCGATGCGCTCGCGTCGTGCGAGATGACGCACGTGATTCCCCGCGTGCTGTGCGTGGGTGTCGCCGGCGTGGCGCGCGAGCCGGAGCGCCAGGCGCTCTGGCAGGCGCTCGTGGGACGGGAGCTCGCCGAGGAGACGGTGGTGCATCCGGATTTCGCGGTGGCGCTGGACGATGCGTTCGGCGAGGGCGCCGGCGTGCTCCTCATCAGCGGCACGGGCTCCGTGGCCTTCGGGCGCAGCCCGGCGGGCACGATCGGGCGCTGCGGCGGCTGGGGCCCGATGTGCGGCGACGAAGGGAGCGGCGCGTGGATCGGCCGGAAGGCCCTCAGCGTGGTCACGGCCTCGGCGGACGGACGCGAGCCCGAGACCGCGCTCCTCGGCGCCGTGCTCACTGCGGCGCAGGTGAACGAGCCGCAGGAGCTCATCGCCTGGGCGGCGAACGCCACGCCGGCGCAGCTCGCCACCCTCGCGCCAATCGTGACCAGCGTGGCGGAGGCAGGCGACCTTCGCGCGAACGCGCTGATCAGCCTCGCCGTCGAAGAGCTCGTGCTGCACGTCCGCACGATGGCGCGCCAGCTGTTCGGTGACGAGCGTGCCGCGCTGCCGGTCGCGCTGACCGGGGGCATGCTCACCCGAGGCACCATGCTCCGCAAGCGGCTGGAGCATCGCCTGAAGAGTGCCGTGCCCGGAGCGCAGGTGCAGCAGGGCGACGTCAATCCGGCGCGCGGTGCCGTGCGGGGTGCGCTTCGCTACCTCGGCGAGACGGCCGTCTGACGGACGAAGGCAGGCACCGTCAGGTGCCCGCCCTCAAGGTTCGACCGTGAGTGCCGGTCAGACGGGGAACGCGCGCTCTCCGGCCTCCTTCACCACCGGCATGCTCAGCGGGGCGCCGACGAGCGAGTCGGTGACCGGCATGTCAGAGCCCGGCGTGTCGAACGACCCCTCCCAGCGCGACATCACCACGGTCGCCAGGCAGTTGCCGACGAGGTTGATCGAGGTGCGCGCCATGTCCATCAGTGCGTCCACGCCAAGGATCACCGCCACGCCCTCGAGCGGCAGGCCGAACTGCGCCAGCGCACCGGAGAGGATCACGAGCGACGCGCGTGGTACCGCCGCCACGCCCTTGCTCGTGAGCATCAGCGTCAGCATCATGAGCAGCTGCGACTCGATGGGCATGTGGATTCCCGCCGCCTGGGCGACGAACACCGAGGCCACGGCCAGGTAGAGGGTGCTGCCGTCCAGATTGAACGAGTAGCCGGTCGGCAGCACGAAGGCGACGATCCGCCGCGGCACGCCCATGCGCTCCATGTTCTGCAGCGCCAGCGGGAAGGCCGCCTCCGACGAAGCCGTGGTGAAGGCAATCAGCCACGGTTCCTTCACGCTCCTCCAGAACCGCCGCAGCGGAACCTTGAAGGCGATGGCCACCGGGATCAACACGAGGAGCACGAAGGCGATCAGCGCGCCGTACAGCGTCAGCACCAGCACGCCGAGGTTGCGCAGCACCCCGAGCCCGCTCTGGCCGACCGTCACCGCGATCGCGCCCCCGATGCCGAAGGGCGCGAATGCCATCACGAGCCCGACGAACTTGAACATCACCTCGCTCAGGCTCTCGCATACGGACAGCATGAGCGTCTTCGCCGGCCCCTGCACCTTCGACAGGGCGACGGCGAACAGGATGGCGAAGAAGACGATCTGCAGCACCTCGTTGTTCGCCGCAGCCTCGACGA
>CAMLIU010000428.1 GCA_946479995.1 uncultured Gemmatimonadota bacterium
ACGGCGCTGCCCTCCCCGAGGCGCTCGTGCTGCGCGCGAAGGAGCTCGGGCTCGCTGCGCTCGCGCTCACCGATCACGACGAGCTCGGGGGCGCGGTGCGCTTCGCGTCGGCGGCGCGCGAGCTCGAGATCGCCGGCATCATCGGCGCCGAGCTCACGGTCGCCGTGCCAGCGCGTGACGGGAGCGTACCGCTCCTCACCCACCTGCTCCTGCTCGCCGAGTCGCGCGAGGGATACGCGAACCTCTCCACCCTCGTCACCCTCGCCCGCGCCGATGCATCGAAACGCGGCCAGCCGTCCGTGTCGCTCGACCAGGTCGCGCAGCATGCGAGCGGGCTGTTCGCCCTTACCGGCTGCCCGCGCGGCTGGGTGCCCACGCTCGCCGCGCAGGGGGACGTGGACGCCGCCTGCGACGCCGCCGCCACGCTGCTCGACATCTTCGGCCATCGCGTGGCCATCGAGTGCTGGGACCACGGCCTGCTCGAGGAGCGCGACACGACGCGCCGCCTGATCGACGTCGCCCGCGCGCTGGACGTGCCGTGGGTGGTGACGAACGACG
Organism: uncultured Gemmatimonadota bacterium; assembly: GCA_946479995.1. The sequence goes on from CAMLIU010000428.1 coordinate 559, forward strand.
TGCACTACGTGCGCGCGCGTGACCGCATGGTGCACGACGTGCTCGCCTGCCTGCGCCACCAGCGCCCGCTCGACAAGATGGGCACGCGGCTCCGCCCGAACGGCGAGTGGTACCTCAAGGGCGCGGCGCAGGTCGCGCGGCGCTGGCAGGGGAACCTCGAGGGGGTGCGCGCCACGCTCGCCGTCGCCGAACGGTGCGCCTTCCGCCTCGAGCACCTGAAGCCGACGCTCCCCGCCTTTTCCCTCCCCGCCGGCGTGAGCGAGGACGAGTACCTCGCGCGCCTCGTCGAGCAGGGCGCGCGCGAGCGGTGGGGGCCGCCGGGCACGTCGCATCGCACCCCCGCGCACGATGCGCAGATCGCGCACGAGCTCGCGCTCATCAACAAGCTCGGCCTCGCCGGCTACTTCCTCATCGTGTGGGACATCGTCCGCTTCGCGCGGCGCGACGGCATCCTCTGCCAGGGGCGCGGCTCCGCCGCCAACTCCGCCGTCTGCTACTGCCTCGGCATCACGGCCGTGGACCCCATCCGGCTCGGGCTGCTGTTCGAGCGCTTCCTGAGCGAGGAGCGCACCGAGGCGCCGGACATCGACATCGACTTCGCGCACCGCGAGCGGGAGCGCGTGCTGCAGTACGTGTACGAGCGCTACGGCCGCGAGCACGCCGCCATGGTGTGCGAGCAGATCACCTACCGCGGCAAGAGCGCCGTGCGCGACGCGGCGCGCGTGCTCGGCTTCAGCGTGGAGCAGGCCGACATGCTCGCCACCCTCTCCGACCGCTTCTCGGCGCGCGCCACGGCGGACGCGCTGCGCGCCAGGCCGGCGGATGCCGAGGCGTCCGATGCCGCGGTGGCCAACGCGCTGAGCAGTGCGATGGTGCGCGGCACGGAAGCCACCACGCGTGCCCGCGAGGAGAAGGAGCGCGAGAAGCGCCGCGTGGCGAAGCCGATGACGTCGGCCGACCGGCCGAAGCCCAACGCGGCGTACGAGCCGTACGGCAGCCCGAGCGCGCAGAGCTCCGGCGCGCGGAGCCTCGTCGCGATCCCGCAGTCCATGCACCACGCCGCGGATCGCGGCAACCGGTGGGAGGATCCGCACGCCGACGACTCGCACAACGAGCGCCGCAATCCCACCACGGCGCTGCGTCCCACCGGCGGCGCGAGCATCGTCGAGCGCGCGGGACTCGACCCGGACGACAAGCGCGTGCGCGCCCTCGCCGAGATCGTGGAAGGGCTGCACCAGCTCCCGCGGCACCGCTCCATCCACGTGGGCGGCTTCGTGCTCACCGCCGAGCCGCTGAGCAGCGTGGTGCCCATCGAGCCGGCGAGCATGCCGGGGCGCACGGTGATCCAGTGGGAGAAGGACGACCTCGACCCCGTAGGCCTCGTGAAGATCGACCTGCTCGGCCTCGGCATGCTGACCCTTCTTCAGGATTGCTTACTGTACATCAGACAAGAGCGCGGCGTCACCATCGACCTCGCCACGCTCGACATGACCGACCAGGCGGTGTACGACGACCTGTGCAACGCCGACACGATCGGCGTGTTCCAGGTGGAGAGCCGCGCGCAGATGAACACGCTGCCGCGGCTGAAGCCGCGCTGCTTCTACGATCTCGTGGTGGAAGTCGCGCTCATCCGGCCCGGCCCCATCCAGGGCGAGATGGTGCACCCGTACCTGCGCCGCAAGAACGGCCAGGAGGAGGTGACGTACCCGCATCCGTCGCTGAAGCCGATCCTCGAGCGCACGCTCGGCGTGCCGCTCTTCCAGGAGCAGGGGATGCAGGTGGCGATCGCCGCGGCGGGGTTCACCCCGGGTGAGTCGGACCAGCTGCGTCGCGCCATGGGCCACAAGCGCAGCCGCGAGCGGATGGCGGCCATCTGCCAGAAGATGATCGACGGCATGGAGGCAAATGGCATCGCGCCCGACGTGGCGCAGCGGATCTACAACCAGATCAACGCCTTCGCCGACTACGGCTTTCCCGAGAGCCACGCGGCGAGCTTTGCGCTGCTCGTGTACGCGTCGGCGTACCTCAAGCACTACTACGCGCCAGAGTTCACGGCGGCCATCCTGAATGCGCAGCCGATGGGTTTCTACGCGCCGGGCA
>CAMLIU010000429.1 GCA_946479995.1 uncultured Gemmatimonadota bacterium
CCCCCCACCCACAGCACCACTCTTGCCCTACCCGACGCGCTTCCGCGCTCTCTGCCGCGGCGTCGGCGGCCGCCTGCCGCGCGGCGCGAATGCTGTCGGCGCGCGCGGCGGCGGCGGCACGTTCGGCGGCGGTGGGAACGGTGCGATCGGGCACCGGCACTGGCGGCGCGCCAGCCGGCGCGCACGCCGCGAGCAAGACGACGCAGGCACCGACGAGGGACGCACGAGGCGCGGTGCGGACGGCGCGCATGCTCAGCGCCGGAGCCGGATGCGGCATGCGATGCGGGTCAGCTCCGTGGCCGCGCGTTCCCGCCGTCCACGACGTAGCGCCAGCTGCCGTCGCGCTGCTTCTTCCAGACGGTGAGATACTTGGAGTAGCGCACCTGCGCCGAGCCGTCGAGGTTCCGGCCGGTGAACACCGCGTTGCCGACGGTGAAGCCCAGGTCGCCCGAGCGCGCGACTTCGCCGGTGACGGGGTGCCACGAAAGCTTGCTGTCGTCGGTGGTCGGACCGAAGGCCTGGCTGATTGCGTCCGGACCGGTGATGAATTCGCCCGGCGTGGAGAAGATCTGCGCATCGGCGGCGGCGTACGCGCCGAACGCGCGCCCCGTCCCGAGCTTGGTCGCCATGCCCGCGAACTCGTCATCGGCAGCGCGGATCTCCTCGAGCGGTCCGCGCGAGCGGCGCATCGGGACGTCGGCGAGCACCGAGTCCGCGGCTTCAGCGGGCACGGTGAGCGCCGGCGGGGGCGCGCCATACGTCTCCGCGTAGGCGGCGATCTGCCAGGCATCGCCTTCCCGGCGCCAGAAGGCGATGTAGCGATCCATGCGGATGGACGGGACCGCGCCGGCCCCCGAGCCGATGACGGTGTAGCCGTAGCTGTAGCCGCTGCGTCCGTCGCGGCTCACCTCGGCGCGGACGGGCTGCCATCGGGCGGCGACCGGACCGCCGAGCGATTCCGCGGCAATGATGGCCTGCGCGGCGTTCCGCCCGCGAACGATGGGAAGGCCGCCCCGCAGGTAGACGACGTCATTCGTGAAGTTCGCCGCGAGCCCGCGGGCGATGCCGAGCTGGGCAACCGAGTCCGCGCGCGCGAGGTCAGCCCGTAGGAGCGCGTCGTGTGCCTCTTCGGCGTCGGAGAGGGGCGCGAGCAGCGACGCGCCCGCGAAGGGGGAGCCAGGCACGCGCGAGCCGTGGCATCCCGTCGCAACGACGGCCGTCAGCATGACAACGGAAATTGCTCGCACGCCCACGCTCCCCGCGTCGGGTGGACCCTCGGGGCCTCCGGCCCGCTCCCTGAGACTACAGCGGTTGTACTCGGGACGCCACTGGAAGGTCCGGGACAGCGGAAGGTGGGAAGGTGGGATGGTCGGAGACGACATCCGGCCTTCCGACCTTCTGACCTTCCGACCTTCTGACCTCCCGCCCTTCCACTAGATTCTTCCCTCGTGACTCCACCCCGCAAGCGACCACCGCGGCGCCGGAAGAGGGGCGCGCCGCAGCCGCAGCTGACGTCGAGCCCCACCAGCCGGAACGCGTACGCCGAAACGAAACGCTGGCTTCTCGAATTGCACGGCCCCGTGTGCGCGTACTGCGGCCGGCACGTGCCGGCGAGCACGATCACCCTGGACCACGTGGCGCCTCGGCGCGGGCGCAGCGCGTATGACCGCCGGGACAACCTCGTTCTCGCGTGCGAGGACTGCAACGGCGCGAAGGCGGACATGCCCATTCTCAGCTTCCTGCTGCGCAAGCGTGAGCGCGCGGCGGTGCTGCTGCGCTACGGCGGGCACCTGAGCCCGATGCTCGTTGATCTCGTGCGCGGCCTCGTGCCCGCCGACGCCGAGCTGCCGCGGCTGAAGGAGCGCTTCGACGACCTGATCCCCGACGACGACTCGCCCTATTCCGACTCGCCGTACGCCGATTGACGCTGGCGCTCAGGACAGCGAGTCGTCGCCCTTCGGCTGCTCGAAATAGTACGCCTCCACGAACCAGCGCCGGATGCGCTGGCGGTCGTGAGCCGCGGACTGCGGGTCAGGATAGCGCTGCTGCAGCAGCGTCTTGAGCTCGAGCATCGCCGCTACTGCCGTGAGGCCTCGCACTCGTGCCTTGCGCGCGAAGGAGCGAACGGCGGACTCCACGTTCGCCGGTGACTCGATCGCCCGCGCCAGCTCCGTGTCGAGGCGGCTTGGCCTGATGCGCGGCCGCGGCACGTGGTCCGCCGGGTAGCGGGCGGGCTCCACGTGACGTGCTGTCTCGCACAGCAGCTCCAGCTCCGCCTCGGTGCACGTCTCCCACGTCGACGGAAAGGGAGCGAGGCGCCGCCGATTGTCACCGCTCGCGAAGGCGAGCCACCCGTGCTCGTACCCCGGCGAGACGGCGCCCGCCTTCTGCGACGAGCGGTGCACCTCGAACACGCTCCACGTCAGCCCCGCTGAGTCGGTGAATGTCCTCGCGGCCATGGTCGCTCGAGCAAACGGGAAATGGGCCGGCGGCACCGGATGGCGCGTCGGCTTCGGCGCGACGGGCGCGCAAGGAGTGTTCCGAGTGAGGATGGAGAATGGCGAAAGGTCGGGAGTGTCGGAAGTCCGGAACCAGCCTTGACCTTTCCGACCGTCCGACCTTCTGACCTTCTGACCTTCTGACCTTCTGACCTTC
>CAMLIU010000430.1 GCA_946479995.1 uncultured Gemmatimonadota bacterium
CGGCGGCTCGTCCGGCGGCTCTTCCGCTACGTGCGGCCCTACAAGCGGCTGGTGGCTGGCGCGCTCGTGCTCCTCATGACGGAAGGGCTGCTGCAGCTCGTTGGCCCGATTCTCACCGAGCGCGTGATCGACGTCGCGCTGCCGGCGCGCGACGTCGCCATGGCGTGGCATGCCGCACTCCTGTTCGCCGGCTCGCTCGTGCTCGCCTTCGGGTGCTCCTACGGCGAGACTCTGCTCACGGCGCTGCTCGGGCAGCGCGTGATGCGCGACCTCCGGCAGGAGCTGTTCGAGCACGTGCAGCGGCTGTCCATCGCCTTCTACGACCGCACGCCGGTCGGGCGCCTCGTGACGCGCGTGACGAGCGACGTGGAGTCGCTCAACGAACTGTTCACCGCGGGCGTCGTGGCCGGACTCGGCGACGTGTTCACGCTGCTGGCGATCGCGATCATGATGATCGTCACCGACTGGCGCCTCGCCCTCGCGGCGTTCGCGGTGATCCCGCTCGTGTACCTCACGTCGCACCTGTTCCAGATGAAGGTCCGCGTGGCCTACCGCGAGATCCGGCTGCGACTCGCGCGCATCAACGCGTTCCTGCAGGAGCGCATCACCGGCATCAGGGTGGTGCAGCTCTTCGGCCGCGAGGCGGCGGAGACGAAGCGCTTCGCGGGGCTGAACAAGGCGCACCTCGACGCCAACCTGCGCTCGATCACCATCTACGCGCTGTACTTCCCGGCCATCGAGTTCCTCACGTCGGTCGCGCTCGCGGTGCTCCTCGTCGCCGGGGCGCACCGGGTGGGCATCGGTACCCTCAGCGTGGGCGTCGTGGCCGCCTTCCTCCAGCTGCTGCGCCGATTCTACCAGCCGCTCCAGGACCTCGCCGACAAGTTCAACACCCTGCAGCAGGCGATGGCAGCCTCCGAGCGGATCTTCCTGCTCCTCGACACGGAGCGCGAGGTTTCCGACGTGCCGACCGAGCCGACGCGGCACCTCGCACGTGACGCGCGCGTCACGATCGCGTTCGAGGACGTCTGGTTCCATTACGGCGAAGCAGATGACGGCGCGCCCGCGTGGGTGGTGCGCGGCGTGAGCTTCGTCGCGCGGCCGGGTGAGACGGTGGCGCTCGTCGGGCACACGGGCGCCGGCAAGACCACCATCGTGAACCTGCTGCTCCGCTTCTACGAGCCGCAGCGCGGCCGCATCACGGCGAACGGGATCGACATCCGCGACCTGCCGCTGGACGAATGGCGCCGGCTCATCGGCTACGTGCAGCAGGACATCTTCCTCTTCGCCGCGGACGTCCGCACGAACATCCGCCTCGATGCGGACGTGGATGACGCGACGCTCATGACGTCGGCGGCGCGTGTCGGCGCCGACCGCGTGGTCGCGCGCCTGCCGATGGGGCTCGACCAGGTGCTGGGTGAGCGGGGAGGCACGGTGAGCGTCGGCGAGCGGCAGCTCCTTTCCTTCGCGCGCGCGCTCGCGGCCGACCCGGCGGTCCTCGTGCTCGACGAGGCGACGAGCGCCGTGGACAGCCAGGCGGAGGCGGAGATCCAGCGCGGGCTCGCTGAGCTCATGCGCGGCCGCACGACGATCGCCATCGCCCACCGGTTGAGCACCATCACGTCGGCGGACGAGATCCTCGTCCTGCACCACGGCGAGGTGCGGGAGCGCGGCACGCACGCGCAGCTCCGGGCACGACAGGGACTGTACGAGCGGCTCTATCGCCTGCAGGCGGGAGAGCGGGGCACGCCGGCAGCGGGCTCCGCCGCGCTTGCCAGCCTTCCGGGCGTCCGATAGCTTCCGCCCACACCGGGTCCCGGGCGCTCCCGTCGCGATATCGTCCGCGTCGTCCGCGCCGAAGTCCGACCGCGCTTCGCCCCGCCATGCCCGTCCTCCAGCTCAACGATCGCCACTATCCGCTCGGCGCGGGACCGACTCGCATCGGTTCCGGAGAGGGCGTGCACATCGCCCTGCCGGGCGAGCCGGCGGTGGGTGCCCAGGCCGAGATCGATCGGCCGGCCGGGGGCCCGGTGACGATCCGGCGCGCGAGCCCGTCGGCACAGGTCCGCGTGAACGGAGTGCTGCTCGGCGCCGAGCCCACGCCGCTGATGCATGGCGACCGGGTGGAGATCGGTGGCCTGGAGCTCCGCTATGCCGACGACAACGTCGGCGGCGCCACCCAGTTCGTCAGCATCGGGGAGCTCGCGTCGCTCGCCGGCGCCGAGCGTGGCTCGGCCGCGTGGCCCGCTGCCTCCTCGGGCGGACGTCTCGTTTCGCTGGTGGACGGCAAGGAGTACCTCGTCCCCGACGTCGGTCTGCTCCTCGGCCGCGATGCCTCCTGCGACGTGGTGATCGCCCAGAACGAGGTGTCGCGCCGCCATGCGGAGATCGCGGCTGGTGAGCTCGGCTATGTGGTGCGGGACATGAGCGCCAACGGCGTCTTCGTCAACGGCGAGCGGGTGCAGGGGTCGCGTCGCCTCACGCGATCGGACGTCCTGCGCATCGGCACGGAGGAATTCCGCTTCCACGCGGACGCAGCGCCGGTGGCGGCGTCGGCGCCGGCCTCCGTCGCGAGTGCTCCGGCCGCCGCCCCGGCCGCCCCGCCCGCCGCCCCGCCCGCCGCCGGCCGGGACGCGGCGCCGGCTCCCGCTTC
>CAMLIU010000431.1 GCA_946479995.1 uncultured Gemmatimonadota bacterium
TCGACGTGCTCCCCAACCGGCCGGACCTGCTGTCGCACCTCGGCGTGGCGCGGGAGATCGCGGCAGTCACCCGCGATGCGCTCGCGCTTCCCGACATCGGAACGGCGGGCATCGAAGTGCCCGAGCCGAAGCGGTTCCGCCGCGCGGGCAATGCCGGCGGCGTCGTGCTGCATCTGGAAGACGCCACGCTCGCGTCGCGGTACATGGGCGTGGTGATCCGCGGCATCAAGGTGGGCCCCAGCCCGCAGTGGCTCGTCGACCGGCTGGCGGCGGTCGGTTCCCGCTCCATCAACAACGTGGTGGACGCGACGAACTACGTGCTGCACGAGCTGGGTCAGCCGACCCACGCGTTCGACATGGGGAAGCTCGACCTCGACACGAAGCTTCCACAGAAGACGGTCGTGGTGCGCTCGGCGAAGGAAGGGGAGACGCTCGTCACCCTCGATGGCGTGACGCGCCGGCTGGAGCCCGCGATGACGGTGATCGCCGACTCGGTGAAGCCGATCGCCATCGCCGGCGTGATGGGCGGCGAGGAGACTGAGGTCACGGATGTGACGACCGACATCTTCGTCGAGGTGGCATCGTTCGATCCGGCACGCACGCGGCGTACCCGGCGACTTGCCGGACTTTCCACCGACGCCAGCTACCGCTTCGAGCGCGGTGTGGATCCGGCGCTCGCACCACGCGCCCTGGAGCGCGTGGCCGCACTGATCATCTCGCTGGCCGGCGGCGAGGTGGCGACTGCGCCGGTTGACCTCTACGCCGGTGATCCCCTTCGCGAGCCGCTCGTGCTTCGTACGGCCCGCGCCGAGCGGCTGCTGGGCATCGCGCTGCCGGCAGAGCGCATCGCCGAGCTGCTGCGCGCCGTCGGTTGCGAGGCCGACGTGGAGGACGGCGGGGCGGCGGTGCGGGTGCTCGCGCCATCGTGGCGTCGCGACCTGGAACGCGAGGTGGATCTCGTGGAGGAAGTCGCGCGGTTGTACGGATACGATCGCTTCCCGAGCGATGTCCGTCCCTACCGTCCAGGTACCGTGAAGGATGCACCCTTGTGGGGGGTGGCCGACCGCCTGCGCGATGCGCTCGGGGCCGCAGGGCTGCTCGAGGCGCGACCCACTCCGTTCGTCGCTGGTGCCGAAGGACACGTGCGCGTGCTCAATCCCCTCGCTGAAAACGAGGCGTACCTGCGCCGGACGGTGCTGGAAACGCTGGAACGTCGTGTCGAGGCGAACCTGGCGCACATGGAAGGCAACGTGCGCCTGTACGAGATCGGTTCGGTGTTCCGCCCTGGCGAGTACGACCTGCCGGACGAATCCGTGAACGTGGGGCTCGTGGTGATGGGCGATCGCTCGCCAGTTCACTTCACCGATCCGGCGCCCGCCCACTACGACGCATGGGATGCCAAGTGGCTCGGCGAGGTCGTGGCGCGCACCGCGTTTCCCTCTGCGGCCGCCACGCTGGAGCCGGCGGGCGAGTCAGAGGGTACCCTTTGGCGCATCCTCGTTGACGGTGAGGAGCGTGGCAACGTACGGCGCCTGGAGCTCGATGCCCCGGTGTGGGCGGCGCCGGCATTCGGCGTGGAGCTCGTGCTGGCGGAGATGTCGAACAGCGACGTCGCTCCCGCGGGTGAGCACGCACATGGCGCGACTACCACGACCGAGCCGCGCCGCACCCCCCGGTACCGTCCGCTCCCGACCACCCCGGCGTCCACCTTCGACCTCGCGCTGCTCCTCCCTCCGGGCGTGAACGCAGCGGAGGTCGAGCGGGTCATCCGTGGCGCGGCCGGCGAGCTGCTGGAGCGTCTCGACCTGTTCGACCTGTACGAGGGCGAGGGCGTCGAGAGCGGACACCGTTCCGTCGCGTGGCGGTTGACCATGCGCCATCCGGAACGCACTCTACGCGACAAGGAAATCGAGGGACGCCGCGCGAAGATCCTCTCTGCGCTCCAGACCCAGCTCAATGTCCGACAGCGAACGACCTGAGATCACCGCCTTCCGCGAGCTCGCGACGCTCGTCCACCGTCTGGCGGACGAGCTCGCCGGCTTCCGCCGTCGCGCGCTCGTTGCCGAAGCTCGCGTGAAGGAGCTGGAGGGACAGGTGTCACAGCCCGCGCGCCAGCAGCAGCGACACCTGAGCGAACGGGTCAGCCAGCTCGAGCAGGAGAACGCGACGCTGCGCGAACGCCTCGACTCGGCCACCGCGCGCACGGCCCAGATGCTCGACCGCGTCCGCTTCATTCGTCAGCAGGCACAGGGAGGCGGCGAGCGGTGAGCACCAGGAAGACGTCGGTAAAGGTCGAGATCCTCGGCGAATCGTACGCCATCAGGAGTGATGCCAGCGCCGAGCACACGAAGGCGGTAGCGGAATATCTCGACCACGCCATCCGTCAGATCCTGACGAGCGGCAGCGTCATCGAGGCGAACCGGGCCGCCATTCTCGCTGCCATGCAGATCACCTCCGAGCTCTTCCAGGCGCGCGAGGCGAACGAGGCGGTGATCACCGCCATGAGCGAGCTTGGCGACGAGGTCCGGCGCCTCCTCCCCCCCGCCAAACGGGACGTGAACAGCTGAGGACGGCGGCGACTCGTTGCCTTTCCTCGCGGGCGGCCGTAGTTTTTCCTCCGTACCCAGCTCGGCCCGTAGGTTGAAGCGCCCTT
>CAMLIU010000432.1 GCA_946479995.1 uncultured Gemmatimonadota bacterium
TGAGCCGCTCGATGAGCGCGACCGCCTCGCGGCCGTTCGTCGCCTCACCCACCACTTCGATGTCCTTCGTTGAACCGAGCAGGGCCTTCAGTCCGGCGCGCACGACCAGGTGGTCGTCGGCCAGGATCACGCGGATCACGTCGGGTCGAGTCATGACCATAACCTACTTCTGAACGATGAGTGCCGTCACCATGCCGAACATGCCGTGATCGCTCTCGGCGTGTGGCAGGATGTGGCAGTGGAAAGCCCACGTACCGGGATTGTTGCAGTTGACGATGACGTCCCAGCGCTCGCCTGGCGCGATGTTCAGGGTATCGCACTTCCAGGGCGCCGGCTGCGGCCAGCCGTCCTTGGCGATCACCGTCTGGTGGATTCCGTGGAGGTGCATGGGGTGGATCATCATCCCTTCGTTCATGTACCGGATCCGCAGTTTCTGGCCCAGCTTGGCCACGATGGGCTCGGTAGCCGGGAAGCTCTTCCCGTTGAGGGTGAAGCCATGCGCCCCGTCGTTGAGGATGAGCACGTAATCCACGTCCACCTTCGGCTCGCTGCTCTTGTCCTTCGGCTCCACGATGAACGCGCCCAGCAGCCCGAGCCCGACCTGCTTGGCCGAGTTGTGGTGCGAGTGGTACATGTGCGAGCCGGCGTTGGGGACGACGAATTCGTAGCTGAAGCTGTCTCCCGGCTTGATCGGCCGCTGCGTGATGAAGGTGACGCCATCCTGGTCGTTCGGCACCTCCAGCCCATGGAAGTGGATCGAGGTGGACTCGGGGAGCTCGTTCTTCAGGTTGATGCGGACGCGGTCGCCTTCCCGCACGCGGATCTGCGGAGCCGGCACCACGCCGTTGTAGGTCCACGCTTCCACCTTGCGGCCGGGCTCCAGCTCCCACTGCACCACGCTCGCGGTGAGGTCGTAGACCTTCACCCCCTTCTCGAGGCGGGGCGCGAGGACCTGGTTTCCCTTCCCCTCCGTCTTCGCGGGGAAGGACTTCATCACCTTCTCGTGCATCTCGTCCATCGCATCGGCGGCGGCGCGCGGCGAGAGGGGCGGGGGCGGTGGGGCAGCGGCAGCCGCCTTCTCGTTGGCTGCTTCGGCGACCGGCGTCTTGCCGCAGGCGGCGAGGGCGCCGGCGCTGATCGCCGTCAGCGAGGCCGTACGGAGGAAGCCACGGCGTGAGGTCGGCGTGCCCGACAGCGCAGCAGGGAGGACGTCGGTGTCGTGGGTCTCGTTGGACATCGTCGGTTCCGGGAGGGATGAGGGTTTCACGCCCGGAACATCGTCCGGCGCGACCCTCCCCACTGTCGGGCGGCCACCGCGACCTTCGTCGTTCGTACCTTACGGTGCGTCAGTAAAACTCCCGACAGCCGGCTTCGCTCCGCGCTGCTCCGCTGGATAGCTTCTCCAGCCATGGGAGCGACGAGGACGCCGGCGTTGATCGAGGACTATGCCGTCGTGGGCGATTGCGAGACGGCCGCGCTCGTCTCGCGCGACGGCTCGGTGGACTGGCTCTGCTGGCCCCGTTTCGATTCCGACGCCTGCTTCTCCGCCATCCTCGGCGGACCAGAGAACGGGCGATGGCGGGTGGCGCCGGCCAACGGCATCCGCAACGTGTCGCGCCGCTATCGCGACGACACGATGATCCTCGACACCACCTTCGAGTGTGACGGAGGCACGGTCGTCCTCACCGACTTCATGCCCACCGGCGGGCGCCGAGCCGGCAACAACTCGGACCTCGTGCGCGTCGTGCAGTGCGTGAAGGGAAGCGTGCGCATGTGCATGCAGTTCGTGCTGCGCTTCGACTACGGCTCCGCCGTGCCGTGGGTGACCCGCCTCGAGGACGGCCGTCTCGTCGCCATCGCCGGCCCCGACATGGTCACCCTGCTCGCCGACGTCGAGTTCCACGGGGAGAACTTCACCTCGGTGAGCGACTGGACGATGCACGAAGGGGAGCGGCGCTGCTTCGTGCTCACCTGGTCGCCGTCGTACCTGCCGCCGAGCCCCGCCATCGACCCGCTGCCGGCGCTGGAGAGCACGGAGCAGTTCTGGCGCGACTGGGCGTCGCGCTGCACCTATCGCGGCGAGTGGCGCGAGGCCGTGATGCGCTCGCTGCTCACCCTGAAGGCGCTGACCTACAGCCCCACCGGCGGCATCGTCGCCGCGCCGACGACCTCGCTCCCCGAGGAGATCGGCGGCACGCGCAACTGGGATTACCGCTTCTGCTGGCTGCGCGACGCCACCCTCACCCTGCTCGCGCTGATGGACGGTGGCTACACTGGCGAGGCGGCGGCGTGGCGCGACTGGCTGCTGCGCGCTGCGGCGGGGAGCCCGCAGCAGGTGCAGATCATGTACGGCATCGCCGGCGAGCGGCAGCTCCCGGAGCGCGAGATCCCCTGGCTTCCCGGGTACGCCGACTCGCGGCCAGTGCGCGTGGGAAACGCGGCCCATGCGCAGCTCCAGCTCGACGTCTACGGCGAGGTGATGGACGCCCTCTACCAGGCGCGCCAGGCGGGGCTCCCCGAGGACAAGCAGGCGTGGGCGGTGCAGGTGGCGCTCACGGAGCACGTGTCGCGGATCTGGCGCGAGCCCGACCACGGCATCTGGGAGGTGCGAGGGCCGGCGCAGCACTTCACGCACTCGAAGCTCATG
>CAMLIU010000433.1 GCA_946479995.1 uncultured Gemmatimonadota bacterium
CATCAGCACCTTCTGGAACTGCATCAGCGCGTCGTCGTACTTCTCCTGGAGCATCAGCGCCCAGCCAAGCAGCGACACCGCCTGCGGATCTTCCGGCGCCAGCTGCAGGGCGCGCAGCAGCGATTCTTCGGCGCCGGCGTAGTCGCCAAGCGAGATCCTGCTCCACCCCTTTTCAATGAAGGTGGAGGCGCCGATGTGATCGGCCACGACGGGGCGGTCGGCGCTGAACTCGGGTGCCGCACTCGCCTGCAGTCCCTTCCATCGCTCCACGAGCGCCTTCGCCTCGTCACGGATGACGGACAGCTCCGTGAGGTCCTGCTCCAGGGCCTTGCCGAGCGCGATCAGCTCGGCGCGCAGGGCATCGCGCTGGCTCGCTGCGTCGGGTGCATCAAGCCGAGCCGCGAGCGCGACGACACGCGCCCGGTGCGCAGCGGCGCACTCACCCACGCGCGAGCTCCTTCTCGCCCGCGCTCTGCAGGGCGATGCGCTCGGTGGACGAGAGCAGGTGTTCCACGTCGAGGTAGATCAGGAGCCGCTCGCCGCAGCGGATTATTCCCTTCACGTACTCGCGGGCCAGTCCGCGGAACAGCTTCGGGGGCGCGGAGAGCGCCGCGCGGTCGAACGCCGCGACCTCGGTGACGCCATCGACGACGACGCCGATCCACTCGCCGCTCACGTTGAGGACGAGGATCCTCGTCTCGGCGCCGGCCGGCGCGGCGGGCAGCTCGAACCGACGGCGCAGGTTCACCACGGGAAGTACCCGTCCCTGGTAGTCCATCACCCCCTCGATGTACGAGGGCATGTCGGGAACGCCCGTGGGCGGGGCGTAGCGCAGCACGCGCTCGACGGCGAAGATATCGGCGGCGAAATGATCGTCGCCAAGGCGGAACATGACGAGCTTGTCGGCAGCTGAGGTGGTCATGCGGACTCCGGTTGGCACGTGGCCTGGCAGGCGGCGAGCAGCGCATCCGCGTCGAGGAGCGTGAGGAGCGCGCCGCGGTAGCGCGCGACTCCCAGCACCACGCCCGCGTGCGTCGCGTTGGGCGCCTCGCGCATCGTCGCGAGCTCCATCGGCACCGCGTCATCCACGTCATCGATCACCAGCGCGAGTCGCGAGCGACGGCGGTGGAAGATCAGGGCGCAGGCGCCATCGTGGAAATCGAGTCCGAGCGCCTGCCGTGGCGTGTAGGCTGAGGTGAGCGACCCGCGCACGGTGATCACGCCGAGCATGGCAGGGGGCATTTCCGGCACGTGGTGAACGGGCGGGAGGTCGATGACCTCCTCGACGGCCGCGAGCTCGATCCCGAACCGTTCCCCGGCCACGACGAACACCAGCACCTCGGCGCTGCCCTCACGGGCGCGCACCTTCTCGCGCAACGGGCGAGTGTCGGGCGCGGGGGCCTCGTCGGCCGACGCGGGCGCCTGCGCGGCGACCCGGGCCGCGAGCGCCTGTTCCGCCTCGGCGGCGTCGGCTTTCGCTTCCGCGACTCGTGCCGCCTCGGCGGCAGCTTCGGCTGCGCGTGCCGCGGCGAGGGCGCGTGCCAGCTCCACGGGCGCGGCCTGACGGCGGCGCACCGCGGGCGGTACGGCCGTCATGGGGCGGCTCGGCGTCGGCTCGCTCGCGCGGACCTTTCGCTTTCCCGTCATCTATTGAACGCTTTCGGCGCCGAGGGGCACGGTGGAATTCTCCAGGAAGTGGAACTCCCTGCACGACGAGTGGCGGGGGGGACTGGAAACGGATGTCAGGAGGTCGGATGCCCCTGCTGGGGTCCGCCGACGGCGTCCGTCACGCCCTGACCGCCCCGACCATCTCGGCCACGACCCCGGCCACCTCCCCGAGGGGCACCACGCGCTCGGCGCCGGCGCGCTGGAGCGCCGCCTGGGGCATTCCATAGATGGTGGAGGTGGCTCGGTCCTGGACGATTCCCTTCCCGCCCGCGGCGCGAATGGCACCGAGACCGTCCGATCCGTCGCGACCCATGCCGGTGAGCACTACGCCCACCACGCGCCGCCCGAAATGCTCTGCCGCCGAGCGGAACAGGGGATCCGCCGAAGGACGCACGCCCCACACGGGGGCCGAGCCATCGAGGGAGATGCAGCGCTGCCCGTCCGCGTCCACGGCGATCCGCATGTGCAGCCCGCCCGGCGCGAGGTACACGCGGTTCGACATCACGGGCTCGCCGTCGATGCCTTCCGCCACCGGAAGGCGGCTCATGGAGTTCAGGCGTGCCGCGAGGCTGCGCGTGAAGCCGGCTGGCATGTGCTGCACGACGAGCACCGCGGCGTCGAGCTCCGCCGGCAGGCCGGGAATCACCTCCGCCAGCGCCCGGGGCCCCCCGGTGGAGGCCGCGATCACCACAGCCGTCGTCGCCCCGTGCGGCCGCACCGGAAGAGGCACCGCCTGCACGAACCGTGGCCGCGCGAGGAGCTGCACCCCGGCCAGGTTCACCTCGCGCGCTGCCCGCAGGGCGTTGAGCAGCGTCTCGGCGACGCGGTCGAGGTCGATGCTCACCGGGCCGGATGGCTTGCGCACGAAATCCACGGCGCCCAGCTCGAGGCAGCGCAGCGTGAGGTCCACGTCGCCCTGCGTCGTGGCCGCGCTCAGCATCACCACCGGCCGCGGCGTCTCGCTCATGATG
>CAMLIU010000434.1 GCA_946479995.1 uncultured Gemmatimonadota bacterium
CCACCGGCCGCCCGTACCACACGCTCGCCGCGATGATGATGTAGAGGCCCACGAGCGCCATCCCCTCCACGTACGTGGATTCGCCGTCGAAGACGATGAGCGCGGCGAGGATCGCGGCGAGCGCCAGCGCCGCCATCAGCAGCGGCGACACGACGAGCGTGAGCATCGGCCCGCCGATCACGAGGCTGAGGAGCACGAGCACCGGCACGAGAAGCAGCGCCACCTGCAGGCTGCTGTTGAGGATGAGGCTCACCGCGAGGTCGCCCTGGTTGCGCGCCGCCGCCGTGATGCCCACCACGTTCTCCACCGCGTTGCCGGCCACGGCGACGATCACCAGTCCCACGAACTCCTCCGACAAGCCGAGCCGCGCCATGGACGGCGTGAGCGCGGTGACGAACCAGTCGGACACGAGCGCCGCGGCGAGTCCCGCGATCCCGAGCACGATGAGGCTCGCGGCGAGCGACCAGTGTGGCGCACCCGGCGTGTGCTCGCGCCGTTCGGCTTCTGCCTCCCGCTCGTGCTTCGGCCCGATGCTCCCCTTGATGGAGAGCGGAATGCTGCCCGCGAACACGAGCAGCAGCACGATCGCCGTCACCACGCTGAGGAACTTCGCGTGCCCGTAGTCGGGCGCGCCCGGCGCGGTGGCGAGGGTCGGGATGGCCATCGAGGCGACGGAGAGGACGAGGAGCATCGCCGTCATGCGCACGGCGCTCGTGCCGAAGGTCTGCGTGCCGTGCTTGAGCCCACCCACGATGAACGCCGCGCCGAGCACGAGGAGGCTGTTGGCGAGGATGGAGCCGATGAGCGCCGTCTGCACCACCACCACCAGGCCTGCCTTGAGGGCGAAGATGCTGATGAACAGCTCCGGCAGGTTGCCGAGCGCCGACTGCACCACTCCGGTGGCGCCCGGGGTCATGCGGGTCCCGAGCTGGTCGGTGGCCTCGCCCACTACCGAGGCCAGGCTGGCGAGCGCGACCGCCGTGATGACGAAGACGAGGATGTCACCGGCGCCGGAGAACTTCAGCGCGGCGCTGGCGACGGTGGCGACGAGCGCCGCGGCGCCCATGATGAGGGCGCGGCGTCCGGCGGCGGTGACGAGGCGGGAAAGCATCGGTCGGGTGGGGGGTGGTGGGTTGCGGCCGATGGATTGTCAGTCCATATGATTTCCAACGTTCGCGCGGGTTCGCGCGATAGAACAAGGTAGGCCACAATCTGACCATCCAACCGGAGTGCCCGCCATGCCCGTACGTCCGCTGCTGCTGACCGCTGCAGCTTCCTTCCTCATTGCCGGGGCCGCCGTTGCCCAGCGGCCCAACGCCCCCGGCGGGCGACAGCAGGGTCGTCCCGGTGCGCCTGGCGCCGCCGCGTCCGACACGGCGGCCGACAGCACCGGCGTCCCCGTGGCCGAGCGGGTATCCGTCACCCACCACACCACCACCATCAACGGCCGCCCCCTCGCCTACACGGCGCACACGGGCACCATGGTCCTCAAGGACGAGAACGGGAAGCCCAAGGCGCAGGTCTTCTACATCTCCTACACGAAGGACGGCGAGGACGTCACGAAGCGCCCCGTCACCTTCTTCTTCAACGGGGGTCCCGGTTCGGCGAGCATCTGGCTCGACATGGGGATCATGGCGCCCAAGCACCCGGAGATGGGCCCCAACGGCGCGCAGCCCGCGCCGCCGTACAACCTGGTGCCGAACCCGTATTCGCCCCTCGACGTCACCGACCTCGTGCAGGTGGACGCGATGATGACCGGCTACTCGCGGCCGGCCAAGGGGGTGAAGGCGACCGATTTCACCGGCGCCGAGAACGACATCAAGATGTTCGGGGAGTTCATCCGCGACTACCTGGACAAGTACGGCCGCTGGGGCTCGCCCAAGTACCTCTTCGGCGAGAGCTACGGCACCTTCCGTTCGGCCGGCCTCGCCAGCGAGCTGCAGGACGACGAAGGGATCCAGCTCAACGGCATCATGCTCCTCGGCACGGTGCTGGACTTCCAGTACATCCAGCCCTCGCCCGCCAACGACATCGCGTACTCCAGCATCCTCCCCACTTACACGGCGACGGCGTGGTATCACCACAAGCTGCCGGCCGACCTGCAGCGGCTGACGCTGCAGCAGGTGGTGCAGCAGGCGCGCGACTACGCCTTCGGTGACTACCTTGTCGCCCTCGCGAAGGGGAACCGTCTCAGCGCGGCCGAGCGGACGAGCGAGGCGCAGAAGATCGCGCGGCTCACGGGCGTGTCGCCGACGTTCGTGCAGAACACCAACCTGCGCATCGATCCCGGCACCTACCGCACCGAGCTGCTGCGCGACCAGCGCCTCATCCTTGGCCGCTACGACAGCCGGCTCACGGCGCTCACCGGCAATGCGAGCAGCACGCGCCAGGACTTCGACCCGAGCGACGTGGCGCCGTCGGGAGCGTTCATGAGCGCCTTCATGCGCTACCTGCACGACGACCTGAAGTATACGAGCGACCTGCAGTACTACATGGGTGGCCACGCCGGCCGGTGGGACTACGGTGCGCTCGCCGGCCGCAGCGGGTTCCCGAACGAGATCGAGTCGCTGCGCCTGGCGATGGCGAAGAACCCGTACCTCAAGGTGATGAACGGCGCCGGCTACTACGACAC
>CAMLIU010000435.1 GCA_946479995.1 uncultured Gemmatimonadota bacterium
GTGAACCAGTACACGTCGCAGCACGTGTTCGAGACGCTCCCCGACGGTGGCCGGATCATTCTCGAACGGCCAAGCGAGGGTGACACCGCGGACATCCGGACCATCCGCGCCCACATGCACGAGATCGCCGCGGCCTTCGCGCGCGGCGACTTCTCGGCACCCGGGCTCGTCCACGCGCAGCAGGTGCCGGGTACGAAGATGATGGCCGCCCGCGCAGCCACATTGCACTACGAGGCGGTGGACCGGCCGCGCGGCGCAGAGGTGCGGATCACGACGCACGACCCGGCGGCGCTGGCCGCGGTGCACGAGTTCCTCGCCTTCCAGCGGGCGGATCACCGCGCAGCAGGGCACGAGGGGATGCACCAGCGCCAGCCGCAACCCTGATCCAGGAGACACGGAGATGCCTTGCCTGATGGTGCTCCTCGCGCTCGCGATGCCGAGGCTGGTGGTGCTGTGCCTGTGGTTCTTCACGCACTGGTTCCAGGGGATCTTCAGCAACCTGCTCTGGCCGATCCTCGGCTTCGTCTTCCTGCCGACGACGCTGCTGTGGTATACGGCGGTGCATCACTGGTTCGGTGGCCAGTGGACGCTGTGGCCCGTGATCGGACTGGTGATCGCGCTGATGATCGACCTCGGGCCGGCGTCGGGTCGCCGGCGCGCGAAGCGGCGCGACTGACGGATGAAGCGACTCGAACGGCTCGGTGCCGCGCGCACGCCGAACGGCACCGAGCTCGTGCTGTACCGTCACGACGGCGCGTATCTCATTCGCGCCGACGGCGTGGAGCTGATGTCCACGCGGCGGCATCTCTCGGAGCGCCGGCTCGCCGAGGTGGCGTGCGCGCCGCTCCGCGACGTGGCTGCCGCGCGCGTGCTGATCGGCGGGCTCGGACTCGGCTTCACCCTCCGTGCCGCACTGACGCAGCTCGCCGGAAATGCGGAGGTGACGGTTGCCGAGCTGGTGCCCGAGGTGATCGAGTGGAACGCCGACCCGTCGTACGATCTCTCGGCCGAGGCGATGCGCGATCCGCGGGTGCGCGTGGTGCAGCGCGACGTGATCGACGTGCTTGGCGAGCAGCCGGCGGCGTTCGACGCGATCATGCTCGACACCGACAACGGGCCGGCGGGGATGCTCATGTCGGAGAGCGAGCGGCTCTACGCCGCGCGCGGCGTGGCCACCACCATTGCCGCCCTGCGGCCGGGCGGCCGGATCGCGTACTGGTCGGTCGGGGACGATCCGCGGTTCCTCGGTCTCCTCCGGCATTCAGGGCTGGCGGTGGAGACGCTCCGCGTGCGGGCACACGACTCGGCGGGTCCGATGCACACCATCTACGTGGCCTCGCGCACGTCGAGGCGCTGACGTCCGCGTCCCGGCCGATGGAGCTCGAGGTCGCCGGGCACGTTCCTCGCTATGCCGCGACGCCATGAAGCCTGAAACCGCTGAGGAGACCCAGGACACCATTCGGGAGCGCGTGGTCCGCCTCGCCTTCGCCGGCGATCCGCGCCGCCTCGACGAGTTCGTGCGCGTGCTCGACGAGTCCACGCCGTCCGGCGTGGAAGTCATCCTTCGTGGGAGCGCGGTGACCGGCCACAAGTGGATGTCCGACGTGCCGTTCGATGCCGACGGGCCCGGCACGAGCGACCTCGACGTCACCTTCGTGGGCGGCGGGATGGTGACGCTGTTCCGCGAGTTCCACATTCCGGAGATCCACTCCGTTCCCTTCGGCGACGCACACCCCTTCGCCGCTCCGGCGCTCGCCGACCTGCGCAAGCGGCTGTGCGCCATGGTTGGCCGGCCGGTGAACATCCAGGCCACCACCTCGTTCGTGCAGTTCGTGCGCGACGTGGTGATGGACCAGCCGTACCTGGTGCTGCTGAAGAAGCCCGACGACGAGACGACGCCGGCTCACGACGACGGCTGACCGTGCGGTTCCTCACGTACAACATTCGCGAGGGGGGCCGCGGGCGCGCCGAGCAGATCGCGGAGGTGATCCGCGAGACGGACGCCGACTTCGTGGCACTGCAGGAGGCACGCGATCCGGAGACGGTAAAGCGCATTGCCTCCCTGGCCGGCTACCCGAGGCACGGCTCCCGCCCCGGGCATTCCACTGGCTTCCTGAGTCGCGTGGAGGTGCTGGACGTGGCGTGGCGCCATCCGCCGCGGACACGACACGCATTGCTGGAGGTGAAGCTCGAGGAAGGACTGCCGCGAGTGTTCGTCCTTCACCTGCGCGCCTGGTTCTCACGGTGGAGCGAGCAGCAGCGCGCGCGCGAGCTGCGTGGTCTCCTGGAAGGGATCCGCGAGCAGCTGATTCGGGAGGAGAATGCCTTCGCCTTCCACCTGCTGGCCGGCGACTTCAACGCCCTCGCGCCGGGTGAGAAGTTCGATCCGTCCCCGATGCCGGCCTGGATCCGCGGCATGGTGTGGCTCAGCGGCCGCGACATCGCGCGGAGCACGATCGAGATGATGGGGGCCGACGGATACGTGGACGCCTGGCGTTGCGTGCATCCCGACTCCGATCAGGATCCGGGGTACACGTTCCCCGTGTGGCACCCGCACGTGCGGCTCGACTACGTGTTCGTGCCGACGGCGTACTCGTCGCAGGTCAGGAGCTGTGAGGTCCGCCGGACGCC
>CAMLIU010000436.1 GCA_946479995.1 uncultured Gemmatimonadota bacterium
CGGGTGAGCGAGGGATCGCCCTGCACGAACGGCTCGAAGATGGACTCGCGCAGGTCCTCGCGGATGCCGCGTCCGGTGTCGCAGACATGGATGTGCACGCGGGCGCGATCCACGTCGCATCGCACCACGATCTCACCGCTGTCCGTGAACTTCACGGCGTTGGAGAGGAGGTTGAGCATGATCTGCTCGACCTTGTCGCGGTCGATGGGAATCACCGCCTCGCTGCGACAGGCCTCGAGGCGGTAAGCGAGGCGCTTCTGTCCGAGTCGCGGGGCGACGAACTGCTCGAGCGACGCGAGGAACTCGTTGATGTCCACCGGCTCGTAGCGGAACTCCAGTCGTCCGCTCTCGAGCTTGGCGAAATTGAGGACGTCCTCGATGAGCCGGAGGAGGGTACGCTGGCTCTTCTTGATGCGGACGAGATCCTGCCGCTGCTCGGGGGTGAGGGTGCCGCGGATCTCCAGCTCGAGGAGATCCACGTAGCCGGCAATGGCGTTGAGGGGCGTGCGCAGCTCGTGGCTCATCATGGCGAGGAACTCGCTCTTCGCCGCGTTCGCCTTCTCGGCTTCGGCGCGGGCGCGCTCGGCCTGCCGCCGCGATTCCAGCGCCTGCTCGCGCGCCGCGAGCGCCTGCTCACGCGACTCCTCCACGTCGGTGAGCGAGCGCATGAGCTCCTCGTTCGTCTGCTCCAGCTCCTCCTGCAGGGACTGTGCTTCCTCCACCTGCTGTTCCAGCTCGGTGGCGAGCTCCTGGAGCTGCTCATTGAGCTCCCGCTCCGCCTTCTGGAGGCGCTTCGCATCGGTGATGTCGCGGGCAATCTTCGCCGCGCCGATGATCCGGCCTTCCTTGTCGCGGATGGGCGAGACACTGAGTGAGACGTCGACGAGGGTGCCGTCCTTGCGCATGCGCACCGTCTCGAAGTGATCGATGCGCTCTCCGCGCGACAGTCGGCCGACGATGACCGGCTCCTCCCCGTGCCGGTCGGGGGGAATGAGCGTGTAGACGGACTTGCCGATGATCTCGTGCGGCTCGTAGCCGAAGATCCGCGTCGCCCCGCTGTTCCAGCTCCGGATGATGGTGTCCAGCGTCTTGCCGATGATGGCGTCGTCGGACGAATCGACGATAGCGGCCAGCCACCCCTCGGGATTTATGGAGAGGAGCTTCTTGCCAAGCTCCGCTGAAAACTCATCGGTTATCGGGGAGTCGGGCATTGCCTCCACTCATCCAGCGTGACTGAGTACGAATCCGTCCGCGCCGCCACCGGGACGGTGCAACGGGAGGATCGAGGAGCAACGGAGACGCAGGCGCGAGTGATCCGGGACACACGCACCGGGCAGGGTCCGCACGGGAGCGCGCGGACGGGAACGCCCAGCAAGAAGTTGGCCCGATGGGGAAATCTATTGACCTTCCTTACGTGTAGTGGAAGGGCGAGAGTTGGCGCGCTGCCGGGCCTCGGCCACCAACTTGTCGGCCCGGGCATCCGCTTCCCGCACCATGCGCTCGGCCTGCTGGTCCGTCTCCCGGCGGATGCGATCGGCAGCCGCCTGCGCAGCCACGCGTGCCATCGGGTTGGAGGCCCGGGCGACCACTGAATCGGCCCGCGCGCCCGCCTGCCGGCGTGTGCTGTCCGCCAGCGCCCGCGCCTGGGCGCGGATGCTGGCCGCCTGCGAGTCCGCTTCCGCGACGATGCGCGCGGCCTGCTCGGTCGCGCGGCGCCGCGCCGCTGTGGCGGCCGAGTCGGCCTGCTCCTTCACCTGCGCCACGCGGCCGATGCCGTTCGCGCCGCCAAGGGGCACCTTCAGCCCGCCGGCGGTGAGGTCGAACGGCTTCACGTTCACGCGCCCGTCGGCGACGTCGAACGCCAGGCGCACGGCGCCAAGGGCCGGCGACCGGAGCGGGCCGGAAGCCAGCGCGGCGGAGACCTTCTCCAGCGCCGACGAGTTCTGCACGACGAACCCGGACGTCTTCAGGTCGCCTCGACCCGACAGGGCGCCCAGCACGGGCGTCATGTCCCTCGCGAGCAGGCCCTTCATCGTCATCGTGCCGGTCACGTTCCCGCGCGTCCACCGCGCCAAGGGGGCGAGCTTCTGCACGGTGCCGAGGGCGGCGAAGCTGGACGGGATGTCCACGCTGTCGAGCTGGAGGGCGAGATCGAACGCCGGGCGCGCGAGGTCGTGCGTGTCGTACGCGCCGTTCGCCACCACGCTGCCGCGGAGGGTGTTCATGCGCAGGCTGTCGAGGGTGACGCGCTGGTCCTTCACGCGCAGGCGACCACGCACGTCGTCGAGCGCGAGGGCGCCGTAGGTGACGTGAGTCGCCGACGCGTCGAGCGTGAAGTCCACACGCGGCGGAACGGGAATCACTTCCGTAGACTTGTCCTTCGACACCCATTCGGCGAGATCGAATCGCGAGCTCGCCACGGTGCCCGTGCCGCGCAGCTCGTCGTCGTGCAGCAGGAAGCCGAGCAGGTTGTCGAGCGAGCCGGTGGCGCGCACATCGCTGTTGCCCACGCGCGCGGCGAGGGTGGTGAGCTGCGCGGCGCGCGGCGTGAAGCGAAGGGCCGCGGTGTCCACGGCCACCGCGTGCGGCAGGGAAGTGCTGCGCAGCGCGAGGCGCGACAGGGATG
>CAMLIU010000437.1 GCA_946479995.1 uncultured Gemmatimonadota bacterium
TCGCTGCGCGAATGCTCGGCGCTGAGGGTGATCTCGCCGGCCGGAGGCACGAAGGCCGCGAACACCACGGCCATCTCCACCGTGTGCGTCTTGTGGAGGTAGAACGGCTGCACCGACACGTTGTAGAGCCGCTCCACGCTCAGCCCCGTCTCCTCGCGCACCTCGCGCTCCGCCGCCTGCTCCGGCTCCTCGCCCGCCTCGATGTGACCGTGCACCGTCTCCCACGCCGTGGGGCAGCGGGTGTTCTTCGCGCGCTGGAGCACGAGCACGCGCCAGCCGTCCGTGCGCGCAGCGATGAGGTATACGTCGACGGTACCGATGTTGATGGAGGCCATGCGTCCCACGGAGTGAAAGGCGACGGATCATGGCCTCCTCAGCGCGACCGCCAGCGCAGCAGCGCAAGAATGGTCGCCAGCAGGAATCGGCCATGGACGCTCGGCGGCACCACGAGGTCGGCGTCGCGCGCGAGTGTCCGCACATGGTCGCCAGCGGACCCGCTCGGCGCCAGTGCGACCACCAGCGGACTGCCGGCGCGCCCGGTGTCGCGCGAGCCGGGGAGCCCGTCCACCACGAGCGCATCCAGCACGAGCGCCGAGCAGTCGTCGTTCCCCCGCACGTCCACCACGGTCACGTGAGATCCGACGGTGACTGCGGCGGCTGCGAGCTGCTCCTTCACCCGCCGAGCGTCGTTGTCGTCGCCCGGCGATCCCGTCGGCGCGGCGCGCCACCCGACGCGAACCATGGGGCTTGCTCCGCCTGGCGCGGGCTCGGTGACGACCCGCACCGGCTCCGCGGCCACGCGACGGAGCTCATCCATCGTGGTCTCGCCGCGCCGCACGAGATCGAGCCCCGACTCCCAGAGCGTGGCGCACCCGGCCGCACGCGCGGCCTCGGCGATGGCCTCGGTGGAGGCTCCGGCGGCTACGCGACGCTCGAACTCCTGTGAACCGATGAGCACCTCCGCCACCGCCAGCCGGCCGCGGTGACCCGAGCCTTCGCACGCCGCGCAGCCACCGCCGGCACAGTCGCCACACCGCCGTCTCAGCAGCCGCTGGGCGATGACTCCCTTCACCGCCGTCGCGATCTGGTAGCCGGCCACGCCGATGTCCATGAGCCGAGTGACCGCGCTCGGCGCATCGTTGGTGTGGAGGGTGGAGAGCACGAGGTGCCCGGTGAGTGACGCCTGGATGGCAATCTCCGCCGTTTCCCGATCGCGGATCTCACCGACCAGGATGACGTCGGGATCCTGGCGCATGATGGAGCGCAGGGCGGCGCTGAAGGTGAGCCCGGCGCGCTCGTGCACCTGCACCTGCACGATCCCCGGCAGCCGGTACTCGATCGGATCCTCCACCGTGACGACGTTCACGCCGCGCGCCTGGATCTCCCGCAGCGCGGCGTAGAGAGTGGTGGTCTTTCCCGAGCCGGTCGGCCCCGTGACGAGCACGAGCCCTTCCCGCTGCTCGAGCAGCGAGCGGATGCGCACGAGGTCCGTGCCGGAGAAGCCGATGGAGTCGAGCGTGCGCAGGCCGGCGCTGCCGTCCAGCACGCGGATGACGATCTTCTCCCCGTGCGAGGCCGGCAGGGTGGAGACACGCAGGTCCACGACACTGCCCTGGACGGCGACACGGGCGCGTCCGTCCTGCGGGCGAAGACGGTCGGCGATGTCGAGGCCGGAGAGGATCTTCACCCGCGAGACGAGGGAGGGCGCAACCCGGCGCGGGAGCGTGCGCGCGTGGCGCAGCAGGCCGTCCACGCGATGCCGCACGGCGATCCCCTGCTCCTCCGGCTCGATGTGGATGTCGCTCGCGCCGGCCTGGATTCCCTCGGCAAGCAATTGATCCACGAGCCGGATGACCGACGTCCCCACGTCGGTGACGATGCTGGCGGGTTCCTCGGCCGCGAAGCCGAGGTGCTCCACTTCCACCGGCGGAGCGAGCTGCTCGCGACGGGCGGACAGCTCGGGGTACCACTTATTGATCTGCCTCGACAGCTCGTCGGGCGCGGCATGCACCCATTGCACGCGATGCCCGGTGGCGAAGCTCACCGTGCGCTCGGCGTCGAGGTCGTTGGGATCGCTGGTCGCGACGACCAGCGTGCCGCGCTCGAGCCGCATCGGCAACACGCCGTAGCGGCGTGCCCACCGCTCCACGAGGAGGGCGACGGCGTTCGGGTCCACGCGCGAGAAGTCCGCGCGCGCGAGCTCGGTGAGGCAGGGCGACGTCATGGCGCGAACTTATCGTCGCCACTCGCTCACGCCGCACCGAAGCGTTGCGCGCAGCAACGAACGGCTGCGCGCAACGCGCCCGCGGGCGTCAGCGCCGCTGAACGTTCTTCACGAACGAGGCGACGGCGGTCACCAGCTGTGGCGCGATGGGCAGCGTCGGATCCGAATACGACTTCAGCTGCTGGTTCATGTCCGGCGGCACCAGCTTGAGCACGTGGTTCATGCCGTTCACGATCACCAGCTTCACCCGCGGATCTACCGCTGCCAGGAGTCGCGCGTCCTGCTCGGACACCTGGATGTCGGTGGTGCCCTGCACGACGAGCGCCGGCACCTGCAGCTTCGCCAGCTCCTTCGCCGGATCGTAGCGGAACCACGAGATCAGGTACGGCT
>CAMLIU010000438.1 GCA_946479995.1 uncultured Gemmatimonadota bacterium
CACGGCGAACATGTGGTGCGCCCACACGCCGAAGCCGAGGAAGGCGATGAGGATGCCCGAGTACACCATCACCGGGTAGCCGAACAGCGGCTTCCGCGAGAAGGTCGGCAGGATCTCCGAGACCAGGCCGAACGCCGGCAGGATCAGGATGTAGACCTCCGGGTGACCGAAGATCCAGAACAGGTGCTGCCAGAGGAGCGGGTCAGCGCCGGCGGACGTGAGGTAGAACGTCGTGCCGAAGAAGCGGTCGAACTGGAGGAACACCAGCGCGATCGTGATGACCGGGAAGGCCAGCACGAGCAGGAACTGCACGACGAACGCCATCCAGGTGAAGATCGGCATGCGCATGAAGTGCATGCCGGGCGCGCGCATGTTGATGATCGTCGTGATGAAGTTGAAGCCCGCCGCCAGCGAGGAGACGCCCAGGATCTGGAGTCCGATGACCCAGAAGTCCATGTTGAGGCCGGGGTTGTACGTGCGCGTGTTGAGCGGCGCGTACGCGAACCAGCCCGAGTCGGGAGCGGCGTGGAAGAGCCACGACACGTTCATGAAGAGACTACCGGCGAGGAAGACCCAGTAGCTGAACGCGTTGAGCCGTGGGAAGGCCACGTCGCGAGCGCCTATCTGAAGAGGTATCAGATAGTTGAAGAACGCGGCCGAGAGCGGCATGATCACCATGAAGATCATGGTGGTGCCGTGCATGGTGAAGAGCTGGTTGTATAGATCGGCACTCACGATGCGCCCGTTGGGGCCGTACAGCTGAGTGCGAATAATGAGTGCTTCGATGCCGCCGACGAGAAACCAGGCGAGCGCCGTGTACAGGTAGAGCTGGCCGATCTTCTTGTGGTCGGTGGTGCTCAGCCAACTCCAGATTCCACTCTCGTACTTGTGCCGGGTTCCGGCGAGAGCGGGTGCCGCGACAGTGGTTGCCATTCGGAATCTCCGGTTACTTCAAGGACGATATGTAGGCGGCGATATCGGCGATCTGCTGATCGTCGAAGGCTCCCATGGAGTGCGGAAGTCCCTTGCCCATGGGCGGCATGAGGCTCCCGGGCTTCATCGCCGGAGCATCCTTGATCCACAAAGCCAGGTGCTTCGCGTCGTTGGGGTACATGCCCCCCGCGATGGTGGTCCGGCTTCCAACGTGGGTCAGGTTCGGACCGATGATCCCGGGCGACACGCCCTGGATGGTGTGGCAGCCGATGCAGGCGCCGGTCTTGTAGAGCTGTGCGCCTCGCGCCGGGTCCCCTTCCTTCGCATTCAACGTGAGGCCGGCAGGAAGCGGGGTCTCGGGGACGGTCCACACCGGAAGCTTGTCCATCGGCCAGGTGCCGGTGTTCCCCTCCGCGGCCGCGCTCGCGAGCTGCGGCTGCGGTGCGGCCGCGGCCTGGGCCACTGCCTGCTTCGAGGTGTCTGGTGCCGGCGGAGTGAACGCCGGGCCGGTCTTCTGGTGGGCGATGTACGCTTCAAACTGGGCGGGCGGCACGGTGAATACGCGGAACTTCATATTCGAGTGCGACGTGCCGCAGTACTCGGCGCAGAATCCATTCCATACGAAGGACGATTCGGGCGTGAACCAGAGGTGGTTCGCCATCTTCGCGTCCTTGTGGACGAGATCCCGCTTTCCGACCAGCTGCGGTACCCAGAACGAGTGCAGTACGTCGTTGGTGGTGAGCTGCAGGTTCACCTTCCGACCCACGGGGAGGTAGAGCTCGTTCGCGGTGGTGACTCCGTACTCGGGGTAGCGGAACTCGAACCACCACTGATGGCCGATCACCTCGACCTGCAGCGCCGACGAGGGCGCCGGCGCCTGGGTCTCGAAGATCGTGCGCACCGAGGGGACGGCTATGATCGCGAGAATCACCGCGGGGATCAGCGTCCAGGTGACCTCGAGTGTGGTGTTGCCGTGAGTCTGCTTGGGCTCCGGACCGCCGGGACGCGCTCTGTACTTGATCAGCACGTACACCAGCAGCCCCTCGACGAGGATGAAGACCATGGCGCCGAGCACGAGGAGGAGGTTAGTCAGGCTCTCCTGGGCCTGGCCGACTTCCGAGTGGGCGCCGAAAGTGCTGTTGGGGTCGTGGGAACAGGCAGCCAGCCCTAAGGCGAGTGCCGGTAGCAGCGCGGTCCAGAAGAACCGGCGCGCGCGGTGGTGACCAGTCATCCCGAATCCTGAAAGGCGTTCGTTCGAAGTGGGACGCGATAATCGCGCCCGGTTGTGGGGTTTGGCGCGGAAGCTATGGCGACAACAACGACAAAGCAAGCTAAAACGGCCACTTGCGCCCACCTTTCGGCTACTGAATACCGTATACCAGAACTACTGTCGGGGGAGGGATTACAGGCGAGTAGGGGAAGACCTTACAAAAAGATAGAAAGCAGAAAGCAGGAGCGGCTAGAGGGTTCAGGGTTCAGGAGGCAGGGTTCAGGCACTGCCTCGAGAAGAGGTCATTCCCGCGTAAGCGGGAATCCATGTTGCTCGAGCGAACCTGGATCCCCGCTTGCGCGGGGATGACGTTGCACGTGTGCCGTTCCTGCTTTCTGCTTTCTGCCTTCTGCTGTCTGCTTTCTCTCCTCTCACCTCACCAACTCGAGCCTCGGATTCGGTCTCTCCATC
>CAMLIU010000439.1 GCA_946479995.1 uncultured Gemmatimonadota bacterium
TTCGCGCGAACGGTCGGCGCCTCGCTGCTCATCCGCGGACTTCGCGCCGTGAGCGACTTCGAGTACGAGTACCAGATGGCGCTCATGAATCGGCACCTCTCGCCCCGCCTGGAGACGGTGTTCATGGTGCCCTCCCTCGACACCACCTACATCAGCGCGAGCCTCGTGCGCGAGGTGGCCCGTTATGGCGGCAACGTGAGCGACCTGGTGCATCCCACCGTGGCCGAGGCGCTTCGCGCCCGACTGGCATCGGGCACGCCGCGGACGTGAGCTTCCTCGCTGCCATTCGGACACGGGCCCAGGCCCGGCGCCGCCGCATCCTCTTCCCGGAGTGCGGCGACGAACGCGTGCTCGCCGCCGTCCGCTCGCTCATGCAGGCCGACCTCGTGGAGCCGGTGCTCGTCGGCCGCCCGGGACCAGGCGCTCCCGCCTGTGACGTCGTCGACCCGACGCACCCGCCACTGGTCGCCGCCGTGGCGGCAGAGCTGATGCGCCAGCGCGGCGAGAAGGGACTCACCCCCGCCCAGGCCGAGAAGCATGCGCGGGACCCGCTCATGGCGGCGGACGCCCTGGTGCACTGGGGAAGGGCCGACGGCTGCGTCGCTGGCGCCGTCTATACCAGCGCCGACGTCATCCGCTCCGCCATCTGGCTGGTGGGCCCTGCCGACGGCGTGCGCACCGTGTCGAGCTCGTTCTACATGGTGGTGCCCCCCTTCCGGGGAGAGAGGGAGGAGGTGCTCACCTTCACCGACTGCTCGGTGGTGCGCTATCCGACGGCGACCCAGCTGGCGGACATCGCCCTCGCCGCCGCGCGCGATCGAATCCGGATCGTGGGCGACGAACCTCGTGTCGCCTTCTTATCTTTCAGCACGCACGGCAGCGGCGAGGGGTCGAGCGTCGAGCTCGTGCGTGCCGCGGTGGCCGAGGTGCGCGCGAAAGCGCCCGAGCTTGCCGTGGACGGAGAATTGCAAGGGGACGCTGCGCTCGTTGGCGAGGTGGCGGCCCGGAAGGCGCCCGACAGCCCGGTTGGCGGTCGTGCGAACGTGCTGGTGTTTCCCTCGCTGGACGCGGGCAACATCGCGTACAAGCTGGTACAACGGCTGGCATCGGCCCCGGCAATCGGGCCGATCCTCCAGGGATTGCGGCGACCCTGCAATGATCTCTCGCGCGGGGCGACAGCCGAAGACATCTTCAACGTGGCCGCCATCACCGCACTCCAGGCGGACGGTGAGACGGCCACCGCACTGAACGAGCACCGCCAGGAGACAGGCACATGAGCTTCTCGATCAAGAAAGAGGGCGATATCGTCGTGGTGGACGTCGAAGGGCAGTTGATCGTCGGCAACCGACAGGAGCTCAAGCAGAAGGTGCTCGATGAGCTCGAGCGGGGGGAGAAGAAGTTCCTCATCGATTTCGCGCAGACGGGCTACATCGACAGCTCCGGCCTCGGCGTCCTCGTCTCGCTCTCCAAGAAGATCCGCGAGCAGGGCGGTGAGCTTCGCCTCGCCAACCTCAACGACGATCTCAAGACGCTGTTCGAGCTCACGAAGCTCGACACGCTCTTCCAGATCTCGGACACCCGCGACCGCGCGCTGTCCAGCTTCTGAACACCGGTCGCGCGGCCCGTCGTCCGACGGGCCGCGCGATTTCGTTTCTCCGGGTCCATCCGGCCGCGAATCCCCCGCGCGTTTCCACGTCTACGCCCCCGTCATGGCAGCGTCTCCTCGCCCCCAGCCCGACGCCGGGCTTCGCGTATCCCTGGAAGTCGAAATTCCGAGTGACGTCGCGTACATCGAGCGCGTCGTGGACTTGGTGCGACACTCCTGCTCCGAGCTCGCTTTTCCCCCCCGCCAGCTCGCCCTCAACGTCCCGGTGGCGCTCTCCGAGGCCCTCTCGAACGCCATCCTGCGCGGTAATCACGAGGACCCTGAAAAACGGGTTCGCGTGCGCGCAGCCGTGGACACGACCGTCCTCATCCTCGAGGTCGTGGACGAAGGCAGCCCCTTCGACCTCGACGCCGACACGCGCGACGCCACCGATCCCGAGAACCTCGAGCGCGAGGACGGCCGCGGGCTGTTCCTCATGCGCGCGCTCATGGACCAGGTGGAGCGCTTCGACGCCCGGTCCGAGGATGTGCGGGGAAATGTCGTCCGGCTCACGCTCGCACGCGCATGAGCGAGCTGGGTGAGGTGCTCACCGCCTACTACGAGGCCACCGGCTGTGATGCCGCGGTGTGGCGTCGTGAGGGCGCTGACGACTCACCCCTCCGCTGGATCGCCGGGACCCGCCGCGAGGCACCGCCCCCCGAGGCACTGCTTCCTCCGCTCGGCATCATCAGAGACGAGCCGACCGAACGCGGTCGGCTCGTGATCGTTCCGATCGCCGGCCCGCGCCCCGCGTGGCTCGTGCTCGGGCCATGCCCGATCGAGCGGCGCGAGGTGGACCGCTACCTCAAGTTCCTGCGGCCCGTCGTAGCGCAGTACCTCCAGAACACCCTGGAGGTGGAGCACGCCGCCAACGAGCTGGCCGAACGCTATGAGGAGATCAACCTCCTCTACTCCATCAGCGAGATCCTCGGCCGCACCGTCTCGCTGGAGAAGGGCGCCGAAAC
>CAMLIU010000440.1 GCA_946479995.1 uncultured Gemmatimonadota bacterium
ACGTAGGCGCGCGCGCCGTTGAGCCCCGTCTCTTCGTTGTTCCAGAGGATGAAGCGGATGGAGCGATCGGTCTGCACGTCCGGCGAGCTGAAGACGCGCGCCAGCTCCATCACCACCGCGGTGCCCGAACCGTCGTCGTTCGCCGCCTCGCCCCAGCCGATGCCGTCCATGTGGCCGCCGACGATGTACATCTCGTCGGGATGCTTCGTGCCGATCTTGGTGCAGTAGACTTCCTGCCGCTCGCCGTCCTTCGACGGCTCGGCGTTGAGCGCGCGAAGGCGCGCGTCAGGCTGGGCGAGCGAGTCGTTGTTCACGCCGGTGCGCGCACGGATGCCGCGCACGTGCGAGCCCCCCTCGGCAGGATATGCCGGGCGCTCGCGGCGCGCCGCCGGCGCATTGGCGGGACGCGGTCGTGGGGCGGGTGCCGCGTACTGGTACGTGATGCGCTCGGTGTTCGTGCAGCCGTAGCTCCTGAGCTGCTGCTCGATCCAGTCCACGGCCTTGCGGTTGCGCTCCGTTCCCTGGCGCCGGTCCCCGAACTGGGTCAGCCCCTTGATGGTCGCCTTGTAGTGCTCGAGGTCGAGCCGAGCCACCATCTGCGCGACCTGATCGGGCGTGGAATCAGTGGTCGACGCCGGATTCTGGGCAACGAGCGGCGCGGCGACGAGCAGGGCGAGCGAGGAGCGAACGAGTACGCGGGCGGTGCTGATGGGCATGCGGGTCCTCAGGGGCGGGCGGAAGGTCGCGAGGAGCTCGGGATGCTGAATCTACGGCTGGGCGGACTTCGGTGTTGTGTCAGTCGCCGGGGCTCGAAAAGCGAATGGAACGGACAAGGCCGGATGAACTGCCTGAAACTGCAGGATCTGCCCCTCGTGCGATCTGTACTCCGTGCACCGGGACTGGCCTCCACACCCGGAAAGTTTCCTGAATGAATTGGAACGGCCTCGGGACGCTCCACTGCGCGGGGAGGTTGAAGCGCCGAGGAGAGCATCCTGCCGTTTCGTGATGAAAATCAGGCCCGTTCCGTTCCCGCGTGGCCCGGGAAGTCTCACGGCACCGGATTCCGCTCCCACGACCCGTACATCGGGTTCGGCAGCACGATGTACTTCTCGCCGAACCCGGCGAGGGCGCTGTCGGGGGCGGTGCGAATCGCCTGGGAGAGATGCGGGAAGTCCTGGATGTTGTCCCCGACCCACATCAGCACGTCCAAGGGCGGCAGCGTGGAAGGCGCCGTGCCGGCCCGCACGGCCTCGAACCGCGGATCCTTGCTCCCGTTCGCGCGGTCGGTGCGACAGAGCACCTCGTCCGCCGGCACGCCGACGCGAAGGATGTTGTCGCGCGTCGCGCCGCAGTACTGCTGGTCGCGATTCGTGACGATCACCACGCGGCCGCCGAGCGCGTGCACACGATTCGTGAATGCCACCACGCCCGGGAGTGCGCGCGCTGCGCTGCGCTTCACCCACGCGTCCCAGCTCGCCGAGTCGTAGGGCACGCCGAGCCGCGCCTGCTGGATCTCGTACGGCGAATTGTCGATCACCGTCTCGTCGGCGTCGAGGATCACCGCCCAGCTGCCGGCGGCGCGCCCCTGCGCCGAGCGCTCGATCGCCGTCGTCGCCAGGCGGTACGCCTGCACATAGGCCGCGCGCTGCTCGGCGGCGGCGGCGAACCAGCGGATGCCGCCGGGCACCTGGCTCGCCGTCGCGGGCGTGGCGGCCGGCGCAGGCTGCTGCGTGGCGGGGATGGTCGCCGGCGCGCAGGCAGCTGCACCACCGATCAGGGAGACGAGGACGAGGATGCGACGCATGACGTGTCCGGTGAGTGGTATCCGGTGATCATAACGGGGCGTCGCGGCTGACGTCTGCCGCCGTGCCGGTCAGAACTTGACGGCGAGCCCCAACCGGGTGCGGCCGGCGCGGTAGTCGAACGCGGCGCGTGGCCCCACGTCGAAGCGCTCCCACCGCTCGCGGCCGACCAGTGCCCCGATGCCGGCGCCCCACATCCCGCCACCGAGGGCGGTGGCTACGACGTAGGCACTACGCTCACCGGATGAGACGTCGCGGCAGCCGAAATCGGTGCAGTCCTCGAGCGAGTTCGCGGTTGCGAGGCCGAGAGCGAGCCCGATTGGCACTCCCCACACAACTCCCCTCCCAGCCCCACTCAAGCGACTCTTCCCTCGGCTGAGCTCGAGAGACGTGACCCGGTCCAGCGGCACGAGGACCGGCGCCGCATTCGGTCCGCCGAGTTGAAGCGTGTCGCCACGGTGTGAGAGGACCGTGCCGACGTAGCGGTTCGCGACGATTCCCGGCGCTGTCACGCGGACACGCGCGCCGGGCTGAAGCTCGTTCGACTGCGCCAGTGCGACTGGTGCGACTGCGGTGAGCGCGAGACAGATCGACAACGCCGTACGATGGAGGCGGTGCGTCATGGTGTGCTCCCGGTGGCAGGCGACATCAATCCTGAGGCGACCCGCCCCCGCTGTCCAGAGCCGCCGTCCGGCGAGGGGGTCAGGCCTTCCGGGGCGCGCGCTTCAGCATCCCCGGCACCGACAGGAGCGCCCACGCCGCCTCGAGGATGATGAACCCCATCCGGCGATCCTTGACCGCCA
>CAMLIU010000441.1 GCA_946479995.1 uncultured Gemmatimonadota bacterium
CTAGCGGCAGGGCTCGGCGTTGGGGGCGCGCGGCGCGCCCGGCGTGAAACGCAATTGCAGCGTGATTGCATTGTAGTTGTACGGCATCGTGATCGCGCCCGGCTCCGTGTGCGCCTGCGTGGTCCCGCCCGCATTCCAGGCGAGGTCGAGTGCGTCCGTGCCGTGCATGTACGTGGCCTGCTGGTCGGAGTACGACACCCACACGGTCGGCGACTTCGTGTGCCTGAAGCAGACGGACATGCGGGCCGTCCCGTCCGCGCCAAGGACCAGCGCGCCGAAGTACACGACCGAGCTATCGGCGTCCGCCACGGTCCCTGGCGGCAGCTTCACGGGAATGGGAGCGCCGTCGACGGACGCGAGCAGGTAGGAGCCGACGATGCTGGGCGGAGTCGTTACACCGCTATCGGCCCCACATCCCGCGAAGATGAACACGAGCGCGGCCACGAGCGGGGCGCGTCCGATGAATCGCTGCATGCAGTCTCCGTTCGAGTGAGCGGGCAAGGTGCGACTGAGACGTGACACGCGCAATGGCCGGAGCCAGGTTGAGTTGTGCGCGATCAGGGCGCACTGTTGTGGGAGCTCGACCTCGGTCAGATCATCCATTCTGAGACCAATGACCACGAACCTCGCTTCTCCGCGCCGAGTGTTGCCGGCGATCGTTGCGCTCTTCGTTCCCCTTGTCGTCGCGACCTCCGCCCAAGCCCAGGGCCCGAGACGCGCCCCCGCCGGCCCCCCGCCCGTCTCCGGCATCGGCCCCGACGGCAAGCTCGGTCCCGTCGTGCGGGACGGCATGATGTACCCCGTCCTCGAGTTCGCCGACAGCGCCCAGATCATCCGGCAGTCGCTCTGGGTGGAGACGGACTTCGACAGCGATCACGACGGAAAGCCCGATCGCGTCCACGTGCAGGTCGTCCGGCCAGGCGCCGCGGAGAAGGCGGGACTGAAGATCCCGACGATCATGCGGTCGTCGCCGTACATCGGCCCCGTCAACGGCGAAGCGCCCGACTGGGACGTCAACCAGGAGCTCGGCGCACAGTCTCCAGTGCGTAAGATCCCGGCGTACCGCGCGTTCTCCGACACGATGCCCCTCTCGGCCGGCCCGGTGCAGTGGGTGTCACGCGGCTTCGCCGCCGTCGCGGTGGAGAACGCCGGCACCGGCCTCTCCACCGGCTGTCCGACCGTGGGGGACTCCATCGAGGACGTCACGCCGAAGTTCGCCATCGACTGGCTGAACGGACGGGCGAAGGGCTACACCACCGTCGACGGCAACGTCGAGGTGAGCGCGACGTCGTGGTCGAACGGCAAGGTGGGGATGACGGGCACTTCATATGAAGGGACGATGCCCCTCGCCGCGGCGATCACCGGCGTGAAGGGCCTCGAGGCGATCATCCCGATCTCGCCCAACACGTCGCAGTACAAGTACTACCGCTCCTACGGGCTCGTGCGCTCCCCCGGCGGCTACCTCGGCGAGGACGTCGCCGTGCTGTACGACTTCGTGCATTCGGGCCGAGTGCGGGAGAAGTGCGACGAGATCTGGCGCGATGGGATCTTCGCGCAGCAGGCCGACCGGCAGACGGGCGACTTCAACCAGTTCTGGGCCGATCGCGACCAGACGCCGCACGTGAAGAACATCCACGCCGCGGTGCTGTTCGCGCACGGCTTCAACGACTGGAACGTGATGCCCGACCACACGATCAGCATGTGGGAGGCGCTGAAGACGATCAATCCGTCGGCGAAGATCTACATGAGCCAGGGTGGGCACGGCGCGCCGCCGCCGGCGGACATCCAGGCGAAGTGGTGGGCGCATTACCTGTATGGCGTGAATAACGGCGTCGACACCCTGCCGCGCGCCATGATCGTGCAGTCCACGGCGAAGGCTCCCGCGCCGCTGTCCGAGGAGGGCAACGGTCGTGGACGCGCACGCCCCGCGACGCCGGCGCCGACCTTCTTCGCCGACTATCCCGTTCCGGGATCGGCGCCGGTGCAGGTGCATCTGTTGAAGGGAGGCAGTGCGGTGGGATCGGCGGCTCTCTCTGCAACCGGAATGCAGGGGACGGAGAAGCTGGTGGACGACGTCAGCGTCACGCCGGCGACGATGGCGATGTCGGCCAGCTCGCCGAACCGCCTGATCTATGCGCTGCCGGCGCTGAAGGACTCGATTCACCTGTCGGGCACCGCGATGGTCACGCTCAGGTTGGCCGCGAGCAAGCCGGCGGTGAACCTGTCGGTGTATCTCGTGACGCTGCCCTACGACTCCACGCACATCGGGAGCGCCGGTGAGGTCGGTGTCGTCACGCGCGGCTGGGCCGACCCGCAGAACTGGAAGTCGCTCACCGGCAGCGGGGACTACACGTCGATGGCGAAGGGCGAGCCGCTCGTGCCCGGGAAGTTCTACACGATGACCTTCCCGCTGCAGCCGGACGACCAGGTGATCCTGCCGGGGCAGCAGCTCGCGCTGATGATCTTCTCAAGCGACGCGGGGTTCACGCTGCATCCGAAGGCGGGGGCGGAGATCACGATCGATCTGGACGGGTCGTCGTTCACGATTCCGGTCGTCGGGGGGAAGGGGAAGCTGCAGGAGGCGCTGGCCGTCCCGCAC
>CAMLIU010000442.1 GCA_946479995.1 uncultured Gemmatimonadota bacterium
CCCCAAAGCATTTCAGGTACTGTCCCTTCGAGGGTGCTGACCAGTAAAGGAGCGGTGCGTCCCTAGCGCAGGCAGCGTGGTGGGCCATCTGCAGGCTCGGATGCCCTCGGAGCGATCCGTTCGATGTTGGAGCAGTTCGGGCAGTTGGCAGTTGCAGTTCGCCGTTCGCAGTTGCTGTCGTCGATCCGAACTACTGCGCCACTGCCGGCTTCTTCTTCACGTACGTCTCCATTCCCAATCCCAGGTAGATCGTCCCCGCCACCATCGCTCCACTGATCAGGAACGGCAGCGGCACCGCCTTGTCGAACAGGAACCCGAACAGGATCGGGAAGATCACCCGCGCCAGCCCGCCGAAGGTCTGCTGCAGCCCCATGTACAGCCCGCGCTCGCGGCTGCTGATCACCCGCGACAGCATCGCCGTCACGCAGGGGAAGGTGAACGCCGTGCCGAGCGGGAGCAGTGCCACCGCCAGCGCGAGCGGCAGGTACGGGAGCAGCGCCACCGCGCTCGCCGGGAGCACGTGGCCCATCCGCGCCGCGAGTCCGGCCGGGTCCTCGAGTGGCTTGATGAAGGCGAGTGAGGCGATGCCGACCGCCATGAGCGTCGTGCCGAAGCGCGAGAGCTTCGCCTCGCCGTACCTGTCCACCATCCGGCCGAGGATCAGCGCGCGTGTCAGCACGCTGATCACGCCGGTGTAGGTGAAGAAGAAGCCGATCGTCTTCTCCGTCACCCCGAAGCGCACGTTGAGGAAGAGCGCCAGCATCGACGTCACCCCCTGGAAGGCGCCGATGGCGATGGCGTAGATCCAGATCAGGCGCGATGCCGGCTCGTCGCTGTGGGTGACGACGTGCACCATCGCCTCGCGCGACCGGCCGGCGGCGCGCGGGTGCTTCTTCTCTTCCGCCGCTTCGCTCATGTCGCGCGACTCGTGGAGGAAGCGCCAGGCGAAGGCGATGTTGAGCAGGCAGAGCGCGGCGGCGAACAGGCCTGGCGCGGCGTGGCCGAGTGTCGCCGTCGCCGAGCCGAACACGGGGCCGATGGCGACGCCGGCGTTCGTCGCCGCGGAGAGCCAGCCGAGCGCCTTGGCGCGGTCTTCCGGCTCGGTGGCGTCGGCCACGTACGCCTGGATCACGCTCACCGTGCCGCCGCCGGCCCCCTGCACGAGCCGCGACAGGAAGAGGAAGAAGAGCGGGTGCGGCAGCTCGAGGGCGAAGCCGAAGATGACGTACGCGATCGCCGACGCGCCGAGCCCCACGAGCAGTGCCGGGCGACGGCCGTAGGCGTCGGAGAGCCGCCCCCACATGGGCGCCGTGATGAGCTGCGCCACCGAGAACGAGCTGACGAGCACGCCGACGACGAGGCCGCCGCTCGCGAGGTGGCCCGCTGCCTTGGCGTAGAAGGGCAGCAGCGGAATGACCATCAGCACCCCCACCATGTCGATGAAGGCGGTGATCATCAGGATCCACAGCTTGCGGCTGTCGCCCTTCATCGCGGTGGTGCGTACACGTTCGCTGGGTATCCGGTCAGTCGCTCGTCACCTTGCCGAGCGCGGCGGGGGCCACCGCGCGTCCCACCACACCGGCGAGCGCGATGATGGTGAGCAGGTACGGAATCATCTCCACGAACTGACTGGGAAGCGCATTCGAGCCCTGCAGGCGGATCTGCAGCGTCTCCGCCGCGGCGAAGAGCAGGCAGGCGAGCCCCGCCCGCGCCGGATCCCACCGGCCGAAGATCGTCGCCGCGAGGGCGATGAAGCCGCGCCCCGCCGTCATGTTGTCGGTGAACTGGTGCTGGTCGAGCGCGAGGTACGCGCCACCGAGCCCGGCGAACACGCCGCTCAGCAGCACGGCGAGGTAGCGCACGCGCGCCACCGGCACACCGACGCTCGCTGCCGCCCCCGGATGCTCACCCACCGCGCGCACGCGCAGCCCGAACGGCGTGCGGTACAGCACCCACGCCGTGATCGGGATGATCGCGAGGCCGATCCAGATGAGCGGGTTCTGCACCAGCGCCGCGAAGCCGGCGCCGCTGCCGCGCACGTCGAACCCCGCCACGCGCGGCGAGTTGGACGAGCTGTCGAACACCAGTCGCAGGAAGAATCGCGTCAGCCCGATGGCCAGCAAATTGATCGCGATGCCCACCACCACCTGGTCCGCCTTGTACCGGATGCTGCTCACCGCGTACAGCCAGGCGAGCGCGGCACCGCCGACAATCGCCGCGATAACGCCCACCCACGGCGACCCGCCGAAGTACGCACCGAGCGCGGCGCAGAAGGCGCCGCCCAGCATGTAGCCCTCGAGGGTGAGCCCGATCAGCCCCGACCGCTCGCTCATCACGCCGCCGGCGGCGGCGAGCAGGTAGGGGACGGCGATGCGCAGCGTCTGCGCGAGGAAGGCGAGGAAGATCATACGTCGGCGCTCGCCGCGGTGGGTGGGGCGACGTTCGGTTCCACGTGCTGCGCCGGCCCGGTGGGCGCAGTGCGCCCGATGCGCAGCAGCCGCCGCACCTCCGGCACCGACACGCTCACGGCGATGATCACCACCGCCTGCAGCACGTCCACCATCTGCTTCGGCACGAGCGCGTTCAC
>CAMLIU010000443.1 GCA_946479995.1 uncultured Gemmatimonadota bacterium
CGCACGTCGTAGTCGGCGGGGTCCATGTAGAACTCCGCCTGCAGCAGGTACGGATCCGCGACCCACCCATTCACGTCGTCGTACACGGCGAGCTGCGGATACCAGTAACCCATGTAGTACAGGTGATCCTCGCGCCCCTGTCGTCCGTCCGACGGCGACGGTGGCGGCACGTACGACCACGCGAGCTCGAGCTGCACGCTGTCGTGTGGCATGAGCGGCACGTCGAGCGGGATCCACATCACCGTGCCGTCCACAGTGTAGCCGGTGCTCGACGGCCCCTTCTGGTTGGCGATGCTGGTGATCGGCACCACGTTGACGCCGCTCGAGTGCGCGGCGATCTCGGTCCCGTTCACCGCCACGCGGCCGAGCGTCACGCCGCCGGTGATGAACGCCGTCTGGTTGCGCGGGTTGCCGGCGGCGAAGGCGTTCTGCCGCAGGTGCAGCGCGAGCCGGCGCAGCGTGTCGGGAGAGTTGTTGAGGTAGGTGACGTGCTCCCTCCCCGACACGCGGTTCGTGGCGACGTCGAGCGACGCGTCAATGGAATAGCGCGCGTGCTGCACCCAGCTGGCCGCGCCAGGTCGGCCGCTGCGCGTCCGCGTCCCACGCTCCACGGCGTGCGTGAACCCGGGAATCTCGTATACGGGTCCAGGCACCGGCCGCGCCCCGGTTGCGGGGGCGAGCGGCGGGACGGGAACCGATTGGGCACCCGCGGGCGCGAAAGCGGCGAACGCGAGCAGGGTGAGAATGATTCGTGGTGCCAAGTGAGGAATCCGGTAAGAGTGGAGCTGAGTGAGTACCGACGATCACCATACCGGAGATCGCTCCCCCGTTCAGCGTCACCCACAAATTCGGCCCGGTGCGGGCGCGATGCCAGAGTCGGATGATGCGGAGAGCGCCGGGGGCGAGTAGCTTCAACCGCCCTCGACCACGTCTGCGCTCTCACCAGGAGGAACCGCATGGCTGCCAACGCCTCGCCGATCCCGGTAGGTACGCATTTCGGACAGGTTGCCTGGGTCGTACCCGACATCGTCGCCGCCGAGCGATTCTTCCGCCAGACGCTCGGCGTGCCGGGTTTTGCGAAGATGGAGAACCTGCGGGCGCAGGACACCGCGGGCACGTTCGACGGCAAGCCGGCGGACTTCGTGTTCCATCTTTACATGGCCTACTCGAACGGGATCCTGCTCGAGCTGATCCAACCTGTGTCGGGACGAAGCCTCTACGACGACTTCCTCTCCAGGAATCCGGACGGAGGTGTGCAGCACATCGCGTTCATGGTGCCCGAGGCACAGTTCGACGGGTTGGTCGAGCGCTTCGAGTCGCGTGGCTACCCGGTCGCGCAGGGGATGACGCTCCCCGTGGCGCGAGTGGCCTACTTCGATACCCGGCCCGAGATCGGCGTCGCGACGGAGCTGATCGGCGCGACCGAGGCGGGGATGGGATGGGTGGAGCAATTGAAGAACGGCGTCTACTGAGACGAGATCGGTGTCCCGTTGCAGTCACGTCTCACGCTTGACGTCTCACGCTTCACGCGCCGTCACGGTTCACGCGGGCGTCAGCCCGCGTACACGATGTCCCCGTCCTCATCGATCCCCAGCTCCTGGTGCGTCCCGCAGATGCCGCACACCATGACCACGTGCCACAGCTCGCCGAGCTCCGCACGGTGCTCCTCGCTCGCCGGCTTCACCGTGATCTTCTTGTAGCTGTACTCCTGGCAGGTGATGCAGGCGTGCCCGCGTGCAATCCGTTCGGCGCGCTGGCGGGTGATGCTTTGCGGCAAGGCGAAGCTCCGGCGGTCAGGATGAGCTCTCGTCGGTCCCGGCGTCGTCCGTGCTGGACGACGTGAGCGACTTGAACGCGGGACGCGCCGCCGGCGGCTGGTACGTCGGCTGGTTCGCGCCACCCACCGCGCCGCCGATGCCGGCGGTGGACTTGAGCAGCTCCTTCATCCCGCCGAGCGCGCCCATCACCCCCGTCGCTTCCGCCGGCAGGAAGATCGTCGTGCCCGGCCCCTTCGTGATGTTCGGCAGCGCCTCGAGATACTTGAGGCCGAGCAGGTACATCGCCGCCTGTCCCTCGGGGAGCGAGGCCGTGATCCGCTGGATGGCCTCGGCCTCCGCCTGCGCCATCGCCAGGCGGGCCGCCGCCTGACCCTCGGCACGCAGGATCGCTGCTTCCTTCTCGCCTTCCGCCTTGCGCACCTGCGCCTCGCGCTGGCCTTCCGACTCCAGGATCGCCGCGCGCTTCCCCGCCTCGGCGTTCGTCACCGCCGCGCGGCGCTCGCGCTCGGCGCGCATGACGAGCTCCATGGACTGCTGGATGTCGCGCGGCGGCTCGATGGCCTGCAGCTCCACGCGCGTGACGTCCACCCCCCAGCCGACGGACGCATCCTCGATCACCTCGCGCATCCGCTTGTTGATCATGTCGCGGCTGCCGAGCGTCTGGTCGAGCTCCATCTCGCCGACGATGTTGCGCAGCGTGGTGCGCGTGAGCGTCTCCAGCGCGTACGGCAGGTTCTGCACGGCGTACGTCGCCTTCTGCGGGTCGGCCACGCGGTAGTAGAGCACCGCGTCGATGTCGATCGT
>CAMLIU010000444.1 GCA_946479995.1 uncultured Gemmatimonadota bacterium
GGCGCCCAGCGCACGCTCGTCTGTGCGCGCTGCGACGTGCAGTGGCGCACGCGGAAGGCCGGCTGCCTTGGCTGCGAGGAGGAGATCGCCCCCGCCATCGCCCGCATCAGCAACCCGGAGCTCGGCTACGACCTCGTGATGTGCAACGGCTGCGGACGATTCCTCAAGGAGCGCCCGCGGCGCGGACTGGAGTCGCTCATCGTGGAGCGCGCGCTCACGCTGGAGATGGAGATGGCAGCGGAGCAGCGCGGCCTGCGCATCTGAACGATCCCGTCGCGAGTGGTCGCTGTGTCGGCGTTCTCCTCGCGGGGGGCGCCGCTCGTCGTTTTGGCGGACGCCCGAAGGGACTCGCCACCGTCGAAGGGCGGCGCATCGCCGACCGAGCGCTGGAGGCGCTGCGTGAGAGCACCACGACGCAGGTGGTGGTGGCCAACGATCGCGCGGCGCGCGAGTGGTTTCCGGGCGAGCGGATCGTGGCGGACGCGGAGCCGGGCCTCGGTCCCCTGGCCGGGATCGCGGCCGGCCTCGAGGCGGCGGGGGCAGCGCCGGTGATCGTGCTCGCGTGGGACATGCCGTTCGTGCCGGCGGAGCTGCTGCGGCGGCTGCGTGAGCGCGCGACGAGGGTCGCCGGCGTGGATGCCGTGGTACCGGTGCACGGTGAGACGCCCGAGCCGCTCTGCGCCTGGTATGCGCCGTCGGCGGGCGCGGTGTGTCGCGTCCTGCTCGCGCGTGGGGAGCGCCGCGCCAGCGCGCTCGCGGCCAGCCTGGCGGGGGTCGAATGGCTCGGCGAGGCTTCCCTCTCCGACCTCGCGGACATCGAGCACATGTTCACGAGCGTGGATACGCCGGAGCGGCTCGACGCCATGGGTGGTGCGCTCCCCTGACATGGGGCATCTTGGAGGCTCTGCTGGCGTCACGCCCTGAACCAGACCGCATCGCCTCCCGATGTACCGACTTCGCGCCACCGCTTCCGTCCTGCTGCTCTGCTCCCTGCCCGCCTGCCAGACGACGGGCGGCACCGCCACTCCCGCGCCGGCACCGGCGCCGGTGGTCGCTGCGCCGGTGGCGACGCCCGCGCCCGCCCCTGCCCCGCCGCCGGACGCGCGCGCGCTGCTGCGGCAGTTCATCGACTCGCTGGTGGAGGTGCCGGAGTTCCGCAGCGCGCACTGGGGGCTGCTGGTCGTGGACCCCGAGCGCGGCGATACGCTCTACGCGCGCAACGCCGACAAGCTGTTCATGCCGGCATCGAACATGAAGCTGCTCACCGGCGGCACGGCGCTCGTCCAGCTCGGACCCGACTTCCGCTGGTCCACCACCCTGTTCACGCGCGGGCGCGTGCGGAACGGCACGCTGAACGGCGACCTCGTCGTCGCCGGCAACGGCGACCCGACGGTGAGCGAGCACATGCACCCCGACAGCGCCCTCGCGCCGCTGCGCGCCCTCGCCGACTCGCTTCGCGCGCATGGCATCACTCGCGTTCGCGGACGGGTGGTCACCGCGCCCTCGCCCTTCACCGACGCGCCGCTCGGCTTCGGCTGGGCGTGGGACGACCTGGACGAGCCCTACTCCGCCGGCGTGGACGCCCTCTACTTCAACGAAGGCTTCACCCAGGTGGTGGTCCACGGCGGGAAGCGCCCGGGCGCGAAGGTTCGTGCCGTCACCCGGCCGCTCGCGACCTACCCGCGCCTCATCGTGAAGGCCACGACGGTGGCGCCGGTGGCCGCCGGTGACACCGTGACGGCGCAGCCGGCGATCATCGTCGGGCAGGACTCGTCGCATGCGGGCATACTGGTGAGCGGGACCATCGCGGCGGGCGACAGCGCGGTGCTGGAGATCGCCTTCCGCCACCAGGACGAGGCCTACGTCGCCGCGCTCACCGAGGCGCTCCGCACGAGCGGCATCACCGTCTCCGGGGCGCGCACCGACACCACAGCGGCGCTCGACTCGCTCGTGACCCAGCTCTCCCCGCCGCTGCGCGACGTGTTCCCGTACTTCGAGAAGCCGTCGCAGAACCAGATCGGCGAGATCCTCTTCAAGACGCTCGCGCTCGTGAAGACGGGCGTGGGCACCGCCGACAGCGCGCGGCGCGTGGTGTCCGACCAGCTCCTCGCCTGGGGCGCGGCGCCGGACGGCTTCGCCGTGCGCGATGGCAGCGGACTCTCGCGCCACGACTACGTGACGCCGCGCACGATCATCCATGTACTCGACGCGGTGCGCCGCTCAGCGGACTTCAAGGTCCTCTACGACGCGCTGCCGATCGGCGGGGTGGACGGCACGATCCGCAGCCGCATGAAGGGGACGCCGGCCGAGGGGAACGTCCACGCGAAGACGGGGACGCTCGACAAGGCGCGCTCGCTGTCGGGCTACGTCACCACGGCCGACGGTCGCATGCTGCTGTTCAGCGCCCTCTGCAACAACTACGTGGTGCCCACGCGCCGCGTGG
This sequence comes from uncultured Gemmatimonadota bacterium, assembly GCA_946479995.1. The sequence goes on from CAMLIU010000444.1 coordinate 2,444, forward strand.
ACGACGTGAGCAACGCGCTGGCGATCCGCCTCGCGTCGATGCGACTCGGCGGCCAATGACCGCCACCCGGCTCGGCGTCGCCGAGGCGAGCGCGCTGATCCTCGCGAACGCGCGCGCGCTCGATGCCGAGCCGGTGTC
>CAMLIU010000445.1 GCA_946479995.1 uncultured Gemmatimonadota bacterium
CATCGAGCGCCGCGCCGCTCAGCTCCGCGCGCCCGCTCCACCGCTTGCTGCGAACTCCGGGCGCTCCGTGCAGCGCCCGCACCTCGAGGCCGGAGTCGTCGGCGATCACCGGCAGCCCATCGCTGCGCGCCGCGAACCAGCGCGCCTTCGCGAGCGCATTGCCCTCGAACGTCGAATGACATTCGAGCTCCTCCTCCTCGGGCGACTCGTGAATTCCCGCCTCCACCAGGTCCACGACGGCGATCCCCGCCTCGGCGAACAGCGGCCGGAGCTCGCGGAGCTTGCCGGCATTCCGCGTCGCCAGGATCCACGGCCTCACCGTCACCCCTCGGCGAGCGCCGCGCGCTGCTGCGCCTCGAGGTGACGCAGCCCGGACTCGGCCAGCTCCAGGAGGCGATCGAGCTCCCGGCGGTCGAACGTCCCGTGCTCGCCGGTGCCCTGGACCTCGACGAAGCGACCTTCGCTGCTCATGACGACGTTCATGTCGACATCGGCGACGACGTCCTCGACGTACTCGAGATCGAGTCGCGGCTCGCCACGCACCACGCCGACACTCACCGCGGCGACGCGCCGCTTCACCGGCGAGTGCGACAGCTTGCCCTTCGCCACCATCCAGTCGAAGGCGTCGCACACGGCGACGGAAGCGCCGGTGATCGCGGCGGTCCGCGTGCCGCCGTCGGCCTGCAGCACGTCGCAGTCGATCTTCAGGGTGTACTCCCCCCACGCGAAGTCGTCGAGCATGGCGCGGATGCTGCGCCCGATCAGCCGCTGGATCTCCTGGGTGCGACCACCGACCTGGCCGCGCTCCCGCGTGGTGCGCGTGGAGGTGGCGCGTGGCAGCATCGCGTACTCGGCGGTGAGCCACCCTTCACCGCGCCCACGACGCCACCCCGGGACGCCGTCCTCGACGGAGACGGTGCACAGCACGCGGGTCTGCCCGAACGACACGAGGCACGAACCCTCGGCGTTCGGCGCCGCCCGACGCTCGAGGCTGATGGGACGGAGCGCATCGGCGGAGCGGCCGACGCGAATGGGTTCAGCTGCTGGAGGGGCCACGGAGTTTCCGGATGATGCTGGTGGTGGACTGACCCGGGGTGAGTGGAATCACGATAACCTCTCCCCCCCAGCCACGCACATCCGGCGCGCCGACGATGGTGCTCTCGGAGTAGTCGCCCCCCTTCACGAGCACGTCTGGCCGAAGGAGCCGAATCAGCTCCAGCGGCGTGTCCTGCTCGAACACCACCACACAATCGACCATGCGGAAGGCGGCGAGCACGTAGGCGCGCTCCGCCTCGTTGCGCACCGGCCGCTCCGGCCCCTTGAGCCGCCGCACCGACGCATCGCTGTTGAGCCCGACGACGAGATGGTCGCCCGTGCGACGGGCACCGAGCAGGACGTCCACGTGGCCGGGATGAAGCAGGTCGAAGACGCCGTTCGTGAAGACGACGCGTCCGTGCTGCCGTTCGCGCCACCGGCGCGCGCCTTCCCAGTCGCGGATCCGGTCGCTCGGATCGATGATCGGGTCGCCGCTCAGAAGATTCCTTCGGCGTGCGGGTTCAGATAGATCTCGCGCACCGTCAGGGGAAGCTCGATGTGCTCGTAGTACTCGGCCTCGATCTCGATGTGACGCCCGTCGCGCTGCACGAGCACATTGCCGGCCTGTGGCGGCAGGTCGAGCGAATCGGCCTGATCACGCAGGTGCCGCATGATCACCGCGTCATTGTTGTGTGCAGCGAACCGCACTTCCTGGCGCATGGCGTCCTTGTACTGGAAGTAGCGGAAGTACACCTCGCCGATGTTGACGGCGAAGTAGCCGATGGCAACAAGCACGAGCAGCGTGAAGAGACACCCGAGCGAGCTGGCGCCACGTCGCGGGTTCACCATTGCGATTGCGCTCCTTCGATGAGGTCGTTGACGATGCGCTTGACGGCGTCGCGGCGGCCGGCTGCCTCGTCACGCTCGGCGTACTCGCTCTCGGCGCGAAGCCCCTTCCGCTCGAAGATCGTCTTGCCGTTGGTCTGGTCGACGATCTGGACGTCCACCGTGAGCTGGAGCTTGCGTCGCGATGCGACGGCCTGGGTCTCGGTGTTGTTGAAGCCGACCGGGATGTCCGGGTCGTAGGTGCGGATCACTCCGCGCAGCACCGCGTCTGCGCGCGCCTCCGGGGCATCCCGCACGCCAAGGCGCGAGTCCAGGTCACGGCGCATTGCATCGAAGAGCTCCCGCTGGAGGTCCGGCGACGGCGTCTCGTTCTCGAAGGGGAGGATGGCGAGGGTGCGGATGTGCGGCGGCAGGCCGCCGCCGGCGAAGCCGTAGTGCATGAGGCAGCCGCCAAGCGCGAACAACGCCAGCAGCGGAAGCGCCCGAACGGCCCTAGAAATCCCAGATCGCGGGATCGAACGACGGAACGGCATCGGAGCGTTGAATGTCGAGCGTGAGAGAACGGCGATTGGCCTCGTTGCGATATTCCACGCGCTGGTTGGCGGACCGCTGCACCCACTCCTGCAGCCGCCCGTCCTCCACACGTTCCAGACGCACGAGGGTGTCTCCGCGGAACGAGACCCGCCAGGCGACGGG
>CAMLIU010000446.1 GCA_946479995.1 uncultured Gemmatimonadota bacterium
CCCGTCGGACTGTCCGCATACGCAGGGTCGTCGTATGTTGAGTGCCCCCGCCTCGAGAGACCAGTCATGGGCACCCGCGACCCCCGCGTCGACGCGTACATCGCGAAGTCGGCCGATTTCGCCCAGCCGATTCTCACGCACCTGCGCGAGGTCGTCCATGCCGCCTGCCCCGACGTGCAGGAGACGATGAAGTGGAGCATGCCCTTCTTCGACTACCACGGCGTGATGTGCAACATGGCGGCGTTCAAGCAGCACGCCACCTTCGGCTTCTGGAAGGGCGCGCTCATTCCCGGCCTCGCCCCCAACAGCAACAGCGGCGGCGAATCGATGGGCAACCTCGGCCGGCTCACGTCGGTGAAGGACCTGCCGGGCAAGCGTGTGCTCGCCGGCTACGTGAAGGAGGCGATGCGACTCAACGAGGAAGGCATCGCGGCGCGGAAGCCGAAGAAGGCACCGAAGCCCGAGGCCGCGGTGCCTTCCGATCTCGCCGCCGCCCTGAAGAAGAATCGCCGGGCGGCGGCGACGTTCGAGAGCTTTCCACCCGGTCATCGCCGCGAGTACGTCACCTGGATCACCGAGGCGAAGCGCGAGGAGACGCGGGCGAAGCGTGTCGCGCAGGCGGTGGAGTGGCTCGCCGAGGGCAAGCCACGCAACTGGAAGTACGCGAGCCGCTGAGCCTTACGGCTCGTCGGGCGACGGCTCGTCCGGCGTCGGCTCGTCCGACGACTTCTCGTCATCCCCCGCCGCCTTGTTGGCCTCCTCCACCGCCTTCATGCGGGCCTCGAGCAGTGCCTTGTTCTTCCGGACGAAGGCGAGGTTCGCCGGGTTCATGTTGTAGGGCACCTTGGCGTCCGGATTCATCGCCGCGACCTGGTCGAACATCATCGCCTGCATCAGCACGAGCGCGAGCGTCATCCCTTCGCGCGTCGTGAGCCCCGCCTTGCGGAAGGCGCGGCGGATTTCCGGCACCCGCTCCATCGCCGTCGCCATGCCGGCGATCGACTCGTCCTTCTGCTCCGTCTGCGCCTGCGCTTCCATCTCGGCCTTCCGCCGCGCCCGTTCGGCAGCCGGCATGGCCTTCACCGTGTTGGCGAGGTCGATGCTCGCCGAGGCCCACGCTTCCACCTTGGGCATCGTGAGCACGTAGTTGCGGATGACCACCTCGTCGGGAGTCAGCTTCTGCGCGTATGCGGCCGGTGCGGCAAGCAGTGCCGCCGCGAGGAGAAGGGTCGTACGAAGGCGAGCGATCATCTTGGTGTATGCCTCAGGATGAGATGTCCGGTTTCCGAGAGTCCTTCACTGGTCACGCCTTCCGGGGTCCGGAACTCCGCTGACCAGACCCCCGGAGACTGTTGCTTGACGCGCACGGTCACGAGCTGGGGCTGGGCGCCGCTGTCGTCCTCCGGGTTGGCGCCCGGCGCGAACGTGGGCTGGTGGCCAGCCGCCTTCCGGAACTGCATGAAGAACCGCATCCACTCGTGCATGTTCTCGTCGGAGCTGATTGCGTCGCCGGTGAAGTGCACGATCTCCGTCGGGGGATCGATGCGCAGCGTCACGTCCAGGCTGTCGGCGACGCTCGCCTTCTGCTTCTCCTCGGCGCCCCCACAGCTGATGCCGACGGTGTCTCGCTCGACCACCTTCCAGTCCACCTTGTCCACCGTCACCGTGCCGTGCCGCGAGCCGCGCTTGGAGACGGTGAAGTCCATGAGCCGGAACGGATTGCCCTCACGCTTCTGCAACAGCTCGGCCCCATGCCCGCCGCTCATGGCGTCCATCACGTCCTTCCACGGCCGTCCGCTGATCTCGAGCGACACGTAGTTGAGCGGGGCCTCCTGCTTCCCGTCCCCGGGTGCGTACTTCGCCGTGGACGAGAGCGTGAAGTGTGATGAGCCGCTGGGCAGCTTGCTGTCGATGGACGACGACAGCTCCACCTCCCACTGGTTGCACGCCGCCATCGCCTGCTGGAGGTTGGCGAAGTTGGCGCTCTCGTGCTGCCCCTTGATGCCGAGCAGGGCGAGGGTGCGATACAGCGTGATGAAGCGACTGTACGCAGTCAGGTCGTGCTGCTCCTCGCATTCCTTCTTCGCCCGCTCCATCACGTGCGATTCGAGGTTCTCGAGGATCGTCACCATCGACGCCGCGCCCTCCATGATCCGGTTCACCATCTCCGGATCCTTGCGCATCACCTGCGGCGTCGGCTGGCCGTCGGGCGTCCAGTCACCCTCGGCGTCCGGCGCGAGCCCGAGCAGCTCCACGCTGCGCCGCCAGTCGATGTAGTAGCGGAGGGCGCACTCCGCCATCTTCTCGTCCGTCTCGGCGATCTTCATCGTGGGCTTCACGATCGCGTCGTAGTACTCGTCCATCACCTTCCGGAACGTCTCGCCGAGCGTGCCATCGGGCTTCTGGCCGAGGAGCTCCTTTTCCCGCGCCGCGTGCGTCGCCTTCGCCAGCTCGGCTTCCAGCCGCGCCATGTGATGCGCCGCGTACAGCAGGTGGATGCGCCCCGGGTCGCTCGGTGGCGCCTTGCCGAAGCCGTAGCCGCTGAAGTGCAGCAGCTGCATCTCCATCGCCA
>CAMLIU010000447.1 GCA_946479995.1 uncultured Gemmatimonadota bacterium
CCAGGCGCGCCACCTCCGCTTCCGCGCTGGCGAGGTTCGCTGCGAGCACCGAGTAGCGTTCGCTTTCCAGCTCACCACCCGCCGCCCGCGCGCGGTACACCGCGAAGCCGAGTGACGCCGCCGCTGCTTCCGCACGCTGCTTCGCGCGGTGCTGCTCGAGGCGCAGGCGCCCTTCGTCGAGTGCGCCTTGGGCGGCCTGTCCGGCCCTGTCGAGCTCCCGCTTCAGCGAGTTCCAGATCGGCATTTGATCCTCCCGGTTCTTCCGCTTCGTACGACCCGCGCGGGGGAAAGTTGCATGGAACGGTCCGCAACGCAAAGCGCCCTCCGCGATGCGGAGGGCGCTTCGACGTTGCCGCGTTCGTCCGGCGTCAGGCCGCGGAGGTGGCCTCGGCGGGATAGACGCTGACCTTCTGCCGCGTCTTGCTCTTGTGCTCGAACTTCACCACGCCGTCGATGAGGGCGTAGATGGTGTAGTCCGTGCCAAGGCCGACGTTCTTGCCCGGGTGCCACTTCGTGCCGCACTGGCGGACGATGATGTTGCCGGCGACGACCTTCTCACCGCCGAACTTCTTGATGCCCCGGTACTTCGGGTTGCTGTCGCGGCCGTTGCGCGACGAGCCGACGCCCTTCTTGTGAGCCATGGTTTCCTCGCGTCAGCCGAGAGTGATGTCGTTGATCTTCACTTCCGTGAAGCCCTGCCGGTGTCCCTGCTTCTTCGCGTAGTTCTTCCGGCGCTTCATCTTGAAGACGACGATCTTGTCGCCGAGGCCGTGCTTCACGATCTCGCCGGTGACCTTCGCCCCGGAGAGGGTGGGCACGCCGGTCTTGACGTTGTTGCCGTCGCTGCCGAGGAGGACATCGTTGAACTCGATGGACCCACCGGCCTCGCCCACGATGGTGGGGATGCGATACTTCTTGCCCGGCTCGACACGGAACTGCTTGCCGCCGGTGCGAATGATGGCGTAAGACATGGATGACGCTCGTGGACGTGTGACGTAGAGCCTAAGAAGTTAGCCGGTCTGAGCTTACGTGTCAACTCATGCCACCGCGTACTGCTGGGTGACGTCGCGACCGGCGCTCTTCACCACCAGCTTGAACTCATCCGGCTTGAGCAGTGGGTCATCCCGCATCTCGAGGGAGAAGCCCACCGCCTTCTCCAGCTTCTTGATCAGGTCGGGCTCGTTCTCCAAAGCATACATCGCCACGTCCGGATGCAGTTTCACCAGGAGCGGGTCGTGGCGACCCTCCACCCCGATCCGCTTCACGCTCCGCTCCATGCGGCGCAGGATCGTCTCGGCAGTGAAGACGCGCCCGGTTCCGTGACAGGTGGGGCACGCCTCGGTCATGCTCTGGAGATGGCTCTGCCGCACGCGCTGGCGTGTCATCTCGATCAGGCCAAGGTCCGACACGGCGAACGCCTTCGTCCGCGCCCGATCGCGGCCGAGGTGGGTCCGCAGCTCCTGGAGCACCTTGTCCCGGTTCGACTTGGTGTCCATGTCGATGAAGTCGCAGACGATGATGCCGCCTACGTCGCGCAGCCGGAGCTGGCGCGCGATCTCGCGCGCCGCCTCGATGTTCGTCTTGAGGCTCGTCTTCTCCGGGTCCTTCTTCCCGACGAAGCGGCCGGAGTTGACGTCGATCGAGATCAGCGCCTCGGTGGGCTCGATGATCAGGTAGCCTCCAGACGGCAGGTCGCACCGCCGCTTGAACAGGTCGCGGATCTCCACTTCGAGCTCTGCCTTGTCGAACAGTGGCACCTCCTCTTCGTAGAGGACGATGCGCTCGAGCAGCTCCGGGGCGATCCCCTTCAGGTACTCGACGATCTCGTTGTAGACCTGCTTCGAGTCCACGGTGACCCGCTCCACCTTGTCACTGAAGATGTCGCGGATGAGGCTGCGGGTGAGGGAGGTCTCGCGGTGCACGAGCGCCGGCGGGCGGACGAAGTGCGTCTTCTTCTTGATCCGCTTCCACGCGCTCATGAGCGACTGCAGCTCGCGCTCGATCGTCTCGGGGGTCACGTCCTCGCCAACGGTGCGGACGATCACCCCTCCTGAATCCTCGGGCAGCATCCCCTCGACGAGGGCACGCAGTCGCTTCCGCTCCTCGCGGTCACCGATCTTGCGGCTCACGCCGACGCGCGAGGCGAAGGGCATGTAGACGAGGAAGCGTCCCGCCATGGAGACCTGCGCCGTGACGCGAGGACCCTTGGTGGAGATGGGCTCCTTGCTGACCTGGACGAGGAGCTCCTGCCCGCGCTTCAGGATGTCCTGGATGGGCGGGGCCTCGCGGTCGTCGCGTTCCGGCTCACGGAAGCTCTCCTCGCCATCCTCGTCCTCGTCGTCGCCGCCGGTATCGGGATAGACGAGATCGGAAGAGTGCAGGAAGGCGCTCTTCTCCGTGCCGATGTCGACGAACGCTGCCTGGAGACCAGGCAGCACGGCGTCGACCTTTCCGAGGTAGATGTCGCCGACCATCCGACGGGCGTCGGGGCGGTCGACGAGGAGCTCAACGAGCTGGTCGTCCTCGAGGATGGCGACCCGGGTCTCCCGCTGGGTCGCATTGATCAGGATC
>CAMLIU010000448.1 GCA_946479995.1 uncultured Gemmatimonadota bacterium
TCGGAGCCGAAGAGCAGGCGGTCCATTCCGATCTCGCGCATCCATCCCACGAGCGCACGCGCGTGCGCGAGTGACCCGGGATCGTTCGCCACCGCCGTCACGTCGAACCAGAGGTTGCGCGTACCCGGGGCGTGCTCGTGCATCGCGTGGGCGAGGAAGGCGAGTGCGCTGTCGGCCGGCGGATCTTCGCCGCCCCCCGAACCGGCGAGATGCGCCACCTGCACCACCACGTCCGGCGCGCTCGGCACCACCTGCTCCAGGAAGACGCGCGCCTCCTCCACGCCGTACGGCCGCTTGCGTCCGTAGTTGGCGCGCATGTGAACGACGATCGCCATGTGGTGCGCGTTCGCCGCCGCGAACACGCGCTTGAGCTGCGCCACCTGCTCCGGCACGTCCAGCTGCACGTCGGAGTTCCCGAAGTGGAGCTTGAGTCCCGTGCGCAGGTAGCGATCCTTCGCGCAGCGCTCGACCTCCTCCACCGCGTACGGCTTCAGTGGATTCACGCCACAGAAGCCAACGAGGCGATCCGGATGCGCCGCCACCTGCGCCGCCGTCCAGTCGTTCTCGGCGCGCACCTTCGCGTACTCATCCTCCACGGTGCGTGACGGGCTGCCGTACTGGTACGCCATGGAGAGCACGACGGCCCGCTGGATCCCCGCCGAGTCGAGCCGGGCGATCAGCTCTGCCGCGCTGATCTCCGGCAGCTTGATCAGCGGCGCCATGGCGGGGCTGAAGAGGTGCTGGTGGTGATCCACCACCGGCGGCCCCTGGGCGGCGGAGAGCTGGGCAACGGTACCGAGCACGAGGAGCGACGTGACGAGAGGACGCGGCATGACGATGGGTGATGTTGTCCCTGCCTTACGTTCGATGGGCGGATAATTGTTGCAGCGTCGAGCGGGTGCGCCTCGGCAGGGCTCCTCTTCAAGTACGGTTCCGTGTCAGGGGATCCGCCTCGACAGGTCCCCTCCTGCTATACGGCTCCGTGTCCAGTTTTCTCACCTCGGCAAGGCTCCTCACGGCGCATGGCTCCATGTCCTTGGGGAACGCAGATCAACGCAGATTCTTGACGGCCTGATCCAGCGCAGATTTTTCCGTGAACAAGACTGCTCCTCGCACCAAGCAGCCTCCCGAGGCTGTTCCAACACATTCAAGAACCTTTGGGGTTGTGGAGGACAGACTCGGTGCGCCGAGGCCCGCCCGAGGCAGGAATCTGCGGTTGATCAGGCTGTTGAAGGATCTGGGAAGATCTGCGTTCCCCCTGGCGGGGAGCCGTACGCCGTGAGGAGCCCTGCCGCCGGCGGGTGTACCTGACACGGAACCGTAAGGAGCGAGGAGCGCTCCGAGGTGCACCCACTGACGACACCGAGCCGAAAACGCAGAGGAGACTTGCCGCAGGTGCAGCACTTGAAAGGGAACCGTACAGAGCGAGGAACTCCCTCAGCGATGCAGCCACCCGGCGATGGCCGAGATCACTTCTTCATCAGCACCGCCACCGGCAGGTGCTTCATCGCTTCGGTCAGTGCGATCGTTCCGTCAGCGGCCTGCACGACAGCGCCACTCAGCCGGCAGCTCCACGCGCCACTCGACGCATCAGGCGGCAGCGAGAGGCGCGTGTCGCCCCAGGCATCTGCGAGCGGGGTGCCGCCAAGGCCGCAGGTGAGGCGCGGCACGATCACCACGACGGACTCGTTCGCATGCGCGCGCGCAAAGGCGAAGGCGTGCCGGGCATGGGATCCGACGGCGTGGAGCGGCAGGTAATCCCCCTGCGTGAACAGCGCCGCGTGATCGAGCCGCAGGTGCAGCAGGCGCGACACGAGGTACAGCTTGAGTCCGTCGTCCTCCGGGCGCGCGCACCATTCGGCCAGGCGTTCGGCGCTCGCCTCGGCGCCGGGTGCGAGGGCGGCGTGCAGCTTGTCGAGCGCGCGCTCACGCGCCTCCCAGTCCACCGGACGACGATTGTCGGGGTCCACGAGCGCTCGGAACGGTAGCTCCGAGCCCTGATAGATGTCGGGCACGCCCGGCGCCGTGAGGTGCACCGCCACCTGCGCCAGCGAGTTCCACCGTCCCTGCGGCTCCAGCGTGGCCACGAAGTGCGCGAGGTCGCGCAGGAATGACCGGTTCGCCGAACCGTCAAGCAGGCGCGTGATGAAGGTCTCGATCGCGTGCTCGTACTCGGCATCGGGATCGGTCCAGCTCGTGCGCAGCTTCGCCTCGCGCACGGCCTTGAGCATGTACGTCTTCACCCGCTCGCGCAGCTCGTCGAGTGCGTCGCCGCGCGGCTCGGTTCCGGTGGGCCAGAGCCCGATGAGCGCCTGGTAGATGAAGTTGTCGGTCCGCCGGAGCGGCGTGATGCGGCCGCGCACGAGCTCGTGCAGCTTCCGGTTGCGCCGGCGCCATGCGCGCAGGCGGCGCGACCAAGCCTGCGGGTTCTCGCTGATCGCGTCGAGCCGCGCCCGCACGTCGGCGCTGCGCTTGGTGTCGTGCGTGTTGATGGCGTTGAGCGAGCGTGGCATCAGGGCGGCGCGCTCGCCGAGCCGCTGGTGCAGCCGCTCCACCGCACCGGCGAGCGG
>CAMLIU010000449.1 GCA_946479995.1 uncultured Gemmatimonadota bacterium
GCCGCAGGTGCGCCACTGACGACACGGAGCTGTACCGGAGCGAGGAGCCCTGCCGATGCCGAGTACCTGACACGGAGCTGCAGAAGAGCGAGGCGCCCCGTCGTGGGCACAAAAAACCGGCACCCGACCATGGACAGCTGGTCGAGTGCCGGTTCACTGCGTCGCCTAGTACTGCGACGCGAGCTCCACGCCCTGGTAGTAGTGGTGCAGGATCTCGTCCACGGTGTGGCCCTTCTGCGCCATGCCGACTGCGCCCGTCTGCGACAGGCCCACGCCGTGGCCGAAGCCGCCGCCGTAGGCGACGAAGCCGGTGATCGCCTTCGTCTTCCGGTCGAGCGTCGGCTCCACGTAGAAGAGCGTGCTCGGCAGGCTGGTGGCCACGTTGCTCGCGTTCAGGTACTTGAGCGCCGAACGGATGCCGTCCTTGTAGGCGTAGAAGCGGCCGGCGTCCGTCACGTACTCCAGCTTCAGCACGCGGCCGGAGGGGCCGCGCTCCAGCGCGTTGATCTCCAGCACGCGGCCCACGTCCTGGCCGGCCCATGCCGACACGATGCTCGAGATCTCGGCGGCACTCCACTCGAACGACCACCGATGGTAGCGCGACCAGTCGGACTCGTAGTCGCCTTCCTTCGTGGCGCGGAGCGACATCGGGTTCGCGTGGCTCATGAACACGGCGAGGGTGGGCACGTGCTCGAATGCGTTGCCACGCTCGGCGTCGGGGACGCCGCGCAGGTAGGCCGCGGGGGAGCCGTTGAACGCCTCCTCGTTGTCGGCAGTGTGGCCGCCCGACGTGGAGAAGTAGAGGGTGGAGATGAGGCGGCCTTCGTAGGTCACCACCGTGCCGCGAGTCTCGTCCACCGCCTGGCTGGAGAGGGCGTACTCGCTGTCGTAGCCGCCGTAGACCTGGTCGGACGTGGTGGCCAGGAGGTCGTAGCCATCCGCCGCACGCTTGCCGAGACCCGAGATGGCGTAGGTACGGGCGACGATGGCCTGTGCCTTCTGCGCCTCCATCTCCGGATAGGCGACGGGGCCGAGCTCGCGCGGGACGACGCCGTAGAGGTACTGCTCGAGCGGGAGCTCGTTGATGCCGGCGAGGGTGGCAGTGGAATTCACGCGAACTTCGCCGGTGCCCCGATAATGGTTCTTGCCGATCGTGACGATCCCGTCGCTCGACGTGATGGTAACGGCGTTGTTGACCTGCTTCGTCACCGTTCCACGGGTCAGCGCGTACACGGTGCCGCCCGCGGGGGTGATGGAACGCCAGAAGGCGTCACTCTCGGCGAGGCCCTGCGAAATCAGGGTGGTCTTGAATGCCGTACGCACGCCGTAGGTGCCGCTGTAGGCGAAGTCGCCGATATAGAGCCGTGTGCAGTGCCCTGCCGCGTAGAACTCGGCAAGAGTGGGATATCCCAGCGCCTCTGCCGCGTCCTTCCGTGCCTGCACCTTCGTGAGGTCGCCGGAACACATGACTTGAAGGTGGTAGCGAGCCTCACCCACCGAGAGCAGCTTCACCTTCACGTTGCCCGAGTGGCCGGAAAAGACGGTCAGTCCAGTCCCCTTGTCCTTCACCTCGTAGTCGGCCGCCGAGCCGAGCGTGATCGTGTCGGTCGACGGCACGACCCCGATCCGGATGATCGGCTGGCCGTCCGCGGTCAGGTCACGGGTCGGGCCGTCGCCAGGGACGAGCAGGTGGGTGCCGTCGGGCGCTGCTGTCTCAGGGGCGGTGATGTCTCGCCCGGCGCAGGCGGCCAGGAAGGCGGCGCTCGCCACCGCGGTGGCGCGCACGAGGATGCGGGAAGGCCTCATCGGTCTCCTCAGGGAGTGGGTGGGGACAAGGAAGGGCCGGCGCCGGCACCGAGGTGTCGCACGGGTCCATGACGCCGATTCTGGGGCGCGACGGCGGTTCCGCAAGGGTCATGCGAACGATCGGCCGCCGCTCACGTACCCCCCGCCGTCCGATTAGCTTGAGAGCATGGCGATACCCGACACGCACGTCAGGTCCCGCGAGGAGCTGATCGCCGACCTGCAGGGTGAGATCCGGACGCTGGCGCGCGAGCGCAACGCCGTCATCCTCGCCCACAACTACCAGCGCCCCGAAGTGCAGGACGTGGCCGACTACGTCGGCGACTCACTCGGCCTGTCCCGCGAAGCGGCGAAGACCGAGGCCGACGTCATCGTCTTCTGCGGGGTGCACTTCATGGCCGAAACGGCGGCCGTGCTCTCGCCCGGCAAGACGGTGCTCCTCCCCGACCTCGCCGCCGGCTGCTCCCTCGCTTCGACGATCAACGCCGAGCAGCTCCGCGCGTGGAAGGCCGAGCATCCGGGGGCGGTGGTCGTGTCGTACGTGAACACCACCGCCGAGGTGAAGGCGGAGACCGACTACTGCTGCACCTCCGGCAACGCGGTGGAGGTGGTGAACGCCATCCCGGCCGACAAGGACATCCTCTTCTGTCCCGACATGTTCCTCGGCGCGCACGTGAAGCGGATGTCGGGGCGCGAGAACATCCACGTCTGGATGGGCGAGTGCCACGTGCACGCGGGCATCGACCCGGAGGACATCCGGCT
>CAMLIU010000450.1 GCA_946479995.1 uncultured Gemmatimonadota bacterium
GCGCCTGTCGCAGCTGGCGCCCGCCCCGCGCACCTCGAGAAACTGAGCCGACTGGCCGACGCTGCCGGGCGCGCTCGCGGTGCGCACCGAGCCACGAGGGCGCGGCGTCATGCGGACGCCGCGCCCTCTCTCGTCCGGGTCGATGCCCAGCGATCCAGCGCGTCGTGCAGGAGGCGGATCTGCCGCGCCAGGCGGTCCACGCGCGCCCGCAGCAGTGGCGCCACCTCGCGATCGAGCTCCGCGTCCTCGACGAGGATCGGCAGCGGTGCCGGACGTCGATCCTCCGACGCCGCCAGCGAGAGATCGTCCAGCACCGACTCGGCGCGGCGCACGAAGGGCTCGAGCGCCGCGCGGCTGCCGGCCGGCGCGACGTGGCGCGCCAGCGCGAGCGCGGCGATGGACGCCGTCGCGCGGCGAGTGTACGTGAGAAAGGTCATCAGCGGCGAGAGATCGCCTTCCGGACCGTCGTACTCGGCGACCAGTCGCTGGAACGATTCCTCGGCGTTCACGGCCGCGAGCCCGATGTGGCGCCGCGCGGCGCGCAGTGCTCCACCCGCCTCGTCACTGCGGTCTTCGAACAGCTCGGCCACGCAGGCCAGGTAGTCGCGCATCGCCGAGAGGGCGGCGGCCATGTATCCCGGCATGCGCCGCGACTCCGGGCTCGGCCACAGGAGACGCGCACCGGCGAGCGCCAGCGCCCCTCCCAGCAGCGTGTTCATCACCCGCGCCGACGCGAGATGCCAGTCGCCGGCCGCTGACTCGGCGAGGAGCACGAAGGTGGGCGTGAGGAAGATCGAGTACGCCGCGTAGTTCATCGGCAGCAGGGCGATGCACGCCGCCGCGGAGAAGAACGACAGCACCAGGATGGCGCGCGGGTCGTGAAATGCTGCGCCAAGGAGCGCCGTGAGGATGGCACCCAGCACCGTGCCCAGCACCCGCTGCAGTGCGCGGTTGGTGGTCGCGCTGGTGTACGGCTGGAGCATCACGATGACCGTGATCGTCAGCCAGTAGCCGCGCTTGAGATGGAACGCTCCGGCGAGCCCGACGGCGAGCGATGCCACGACTGCCAGCCGCAGCGCGTGACGGAGCAGCAGCGAGCCGGGGGCGAGCACTGCACCCAGCACGGCAAGGCCGGTCGCGCCCTCGTCACTCACCTCGGCGGCGGCGGCGCGGGTGACGTGCACCGGCGGCTGACCGCCACGCAGCGCCTCCACCGTCACCGACCCCACGCTCGCGAACTGCGCCGCCCGGTCGAGGACCGCGGCGGCCTGCGCGTAGTGCGCGCGCGCCTCGGGGCTGAGGTCCACGTCCGTCATGCTCCTGCGTAGTGCGTCACCGTTCCATTCCACGGCCACCGCCAGCGGGTTCTTCTCCTCGAGCACCGCGATGGCGAGCTGTCGCAACGTGATGGCGACGCGCGCGAGCAGCTCCGTGAGGACGGCGTCGACGGCCGGTACGCGTTCGGGCGGCGCGATGCTGTCCACCATCTCGCCAATGGCGACCAGGTGTCCGAACAGCTGATCCACCCCCTCGCCGAGGACCACGAGGTTCTCCTCGCGCCCGCTGGATCCGGGCCGGCCGCGTCGCATGCGCGCGAGCACCGTACGGCCGTTCTCGAGCGCGCCGCGCACCGCGGCGCTCCCCGCCGGGAGCTCCGCCTCCAGCCCCGCGCTCCGCGCGCGGTTGTACCGCGCGAGGTCACTCGCGTAGGAGGCCAGCGCGTCGTAGCCGGCGGCGACGGCGAGCCGCGCCGGACGGAAGGGACGCAGCGGCCAGATGACGAGCGCGATCGCCATCGCGACGAGGCCGCCCACCACGGCGAAGCCGGCGCGCCCGAACGCCTCGGGCAGGGAAGTGGCCGGCTCGGCGAGCGCAATAACGAGGGTGGAGAGTGCCGCGCCGCCCACGCTGATTCCCGCCGCGCCCCACACGCGGGCCAGCCCCGCGAACAGGCCGACGACGAAGACCAGCGACACGGCGAGCACGAGCTGTCCACGCGCGAGCGTGCCGAGGAGGACGGCGATGGCGCCACTCGCGAGGACGGCGGCCATCGTGGCGGCGCGCACCCTATATGCGCCGCCACGATCCGAGAGCGCGACGTTGAAGCCGCCGAGGCTCATCCACACGCCACCGCCGAGGTGCAGCACAGCGTCCGCCACCAGGGGAAGTACCGTGGCGATCGCGCCGCGCAGTCCCGCGGCGTACGCGGGGCGCGGCGCGCCGAGCGCGGTGGCGGCGCGCATGGTGTCGAGCGCGCGGTCGATCCGGGGCATCGCGGAAAGGTAGCGAATGGTATATTCACCGGTGCGCCGCCGCGCCGCTCACCAGCCTCGCGACCAGATGCCTCACGCGCACGATCATCACGATCACGATCATTCGCACGGCCACGGCCATCATCACGCGCCGGCCAGCTTCGACCGCGCGTTCGCGATCGGCGTGGGGCTCAACCTGGCGTTCGTGCTCGCCGAGTTCCTGTTCGGCGTGCGTGCCCACTCGCTGGCCCTCGTCTCCGATGCCGGCCACAACCTGAGCGACGTGCTCGGGCTCGCCCTCGCCTGGGCGGG
>CAMLIU010000451.1 GCA_946479995.1 uncultured Gemmatimonadota bacterium
TACTCCAGTGCGCATGGAGCCCTCTGCGCCGAGGAGAGAATCCGTTCAATCCGTATCATCCGTACGATCCGTATTTCCTTCGACTGAGTGGCGGTTCAAGCCACAGAGAGCCGCGAGGCGCGAGGAGCCTACGCGATCTCCATCTCTCCCTCGCTAACCAGCACCGACGCTCCGCCCACTCGCACTGCCGTCAGCGATCCGCGCTTCCGGTCGAGCTCGAGCTCGATGATGCTCGGCCGGCCCATCTCGAAGCCCTGCTCGATCACCCACTTCGTCGTCCCTTCGGCCGCGGCGCGCGGGTCGCGCGTGGCGAGGAATCCTGCCAGGGCGGCACAGGCACTCCCCGTGGCCGGATCCTCCGGCACGCTCAGCCCCGGCGCGAACATGCGCGCGTGATAGTCCGTGCCCGGGCGCTCTCCCCCCGCGGCGAACACGAACACCTCCGGCGCCCATGACTCGCGGAGGAACTTCTCCCACGCGTCGAGCCGGATGTGGGCGCGGCGCACCGCGGCGCGGTCGCGCACCGGCACGAACAGGAAGGGAAGCCCGCAGGTGTACCCCCGTGGCAGCCAGTCGCCGTTCAGCAGCTCGTCCTCGGTGAGGCCGAGCACCTCGGCCAGCTTCTCGTTCGACGGCGGCGTCGGACCGGCCTGCGGCAGCTTCGCCACCGTGAGCTGGGCGAAGGTCGGCGTGCCGTTCGTTGCGCGGATGGACACCGGCACCGGGCCCACCTTTTCCTCGAAGACGATCTTCGTCACGTCGCCCGTGAGCTTCACGTCGCCGATCGCGGCGAGCACGTGCGCCGTGCCCACCGTGGGATGGCCGGCGAACGGCACCTCGCCTCCCGGTGTGAAAATTCTCACACGCCGCGTGTTGTGCGCACGCGCTGGCGGATAGACGAAAGTCGTCTCCGAGTAGTTGAACTCGCGCGCCACGTCGAGCAGGCGCGACTCGGGGATCTCGAGGGCGTCGGGGAAGACGGCGAGCTGGTTGCCGCCGAAGGGCCGGTCGGTGAAGACGTCGGCGGTCAGGAAGCGATGGCGTGCCATGGCGGGAATGTATCACGCGATCGCTCTGGCGTCCCGCGCCATGGCGCGGCAACATGGGGCATGCGACTCCACCTTGCCCGCCTCCTGGCTCCACTCCTCGCCGGCGCCATCGGCGCGTCCGCGCTTGGCGCGCAGCAGTCCGGCACCGGTACCATCGCCGGCACCATCACCGACAGCGCGCGTGCCAGGCCCGCCGCTGGCGCCACGGTGCTGCTCACCCGCCTCTCGCCCGAGCCGAGCGAGCTTCGAACCACCGCAACCGACGAGAAGGGGCGCTTCCGCTTCGACACCCTCGTCGCCGGTCGCTACTCCGTCGCCTTCGCCACCGACTTCCTCGACTCGCTCTCCATCAACGTGCCCCCGCGCGAGGTGACGCTCGCTGCCGGCCGGCTGGAACGCGTGGACTTCGCCACGCCGTCGGGCGCCACCCTGCGCGCGGCTGCATGTCCCGGCCTCGCGCTCTCGAGCGCGCAGGGCGCCGTCGTCGGCGACGTCGCCAACGCCGACACCGATCAGCCCCTCGGCGGCGCGCAGGTGGCCGTGAGCTGGACGGAGCTCGCCCTGGACAGCGCGCTGCACGCCGTGACCACGCCGCGCGGCGGCGTGGTGGCCGCCGACCCGCTCGGCCACTATCGGCTGTGCGGCGTGCCCACCGACACGTATCTCACGCTGCAGGTGCAGGACAGTGGCCGCGCAGGGAGCCCGCTCACGCTCACCGTGGGACACGAGGGCGGCGTCGTGCGGCGCGATCTCTCGCTGAGCCTCGCTTCGGCGCTGACCATCGCCACGCTCGACTCCATTGCTGCCGCCGCGGCGCGTCGCGACTCGGTGACGATGCCTCGCCTCACCGGTACCGCCACCCTCGCGGGAGTCGTGCAGGGCGCGGCGGGACAGCCGCTGTCGCAGGCCGAGGTCCGCGTTCGTGGCGCCGCCGGCATGGCGCGCACCGACTCAGCGGGGCACTTCACCCTCACCGGCCAGCCCGCCGGCAGCCAGCTCCTCGAGACGCGGCACATCGGCTACCTGCTGGGACAGGCGCCGGTGGACCTGCGCAGCGGGAGGACGTCGAACGTCGCCGTCACGCTCGCCCGCATCGTCAGCCTCGACTCCATCCGCATCGTCGCCCAGCGCTCGCGATATCCCGAGTTCGAGAGCCGGCGTACGAACAGGGCCGGCGCCGGCCGCTTCCTCGACGAGGAGGACATCGACCGCCAGCACGTCATGCAGGCGAGCGACCTGCTGCGCATGGTGCACGGCTTCCGCGTCGAAGGTTCGGGGCTCGACACCAAGGTCTACACCACGCACGGCAACTTCGAGATGAGCAGCATGGGCCCGTGCGAGGCGAACATCGTCGTCAATGGCGCGGAGCATCAGGACATCAACCTCCTCGACCCGACGACCATCGGCGCCATCGAGGCGTACGCCGACCCAGCCGCCGCGCCCGTGCAGTACGATCGCCCGTGCGGCGTGATCGTCATCTGGCTCAAGCGGGGAAGGCCTGCGCGATGATCGA
>CAMLIU010000452.1 GCA_946479995.1 uncultured Gemmatimonadota bacterium
GCGTTGATCTGCGTTCCCCCTGGCAGGGAGCCATGCGCCGTGAGGAGCCCTGCCGCCGGTGGGCTACTGACAACGCGGATCTTTCCATGTAGCTGAAGGCTCCCCGCACCGAATAGCGTCCCGAGGACGTTCCAAGAAGAACAAACCCTTTGGGACTGTAGGCGACAGACTCGGTGCGCCGAAGCCGGCTCGAGGCAGGAATCTGCGGTTGATCAGGCCGTTGAAGGATCAGCGTTGATCTGCGTTCCCCCCGGCAGGGAGCCATGCGCCGTGAGGAGCCCTGCCGCAGGTGGGCGAACTCGACACTGAGCTGTAAGGAGTGAGAAGCCCTGCCGCAGGTGGGCGTACCCGATACGGAACTGTAAGGAGCGAGGAGCCCAGCCTCAGGCGCACCAACTCGACACGGAGCCGCGCGCCAAGAGGCGCCCTGTCCCCTCCGCCAGGGCGGCGGCGATGAGAGGGATGCAGACGGCGCATCACTCCTCTCCCCTTGCACGACGCTCACGGCCATACTATCTTAGTTCTAAGATGACTGACGCCACTCGCCAGACCGCCACCAGGAAGCCGCCGACTCTCGATGCAGGAGAAGCAGCGGCGCTGCGGTTGTGGGTCGTCCTCTCGCGGGCCCACGAGGCGATCGGGCGCCACGCCGAGGCAGACGTCGCGCGGCATGGGCTGACGATTGCCGAGTTCGGCATTCTCGAGGCGCTGTATCACGTGGGGCCGATGCTGCTCGGCGAGCTGCAGCGGAAGATTCTCGTCAGCAGCGGGGGGGTCACTTACCTCGTGGACCGTCTGGAGAAGCGAGGGCTGGTGCGCCGGGATCCCTGCCCGGAGGACCGCCGGGCCCGATACGCCACCCTTACCACGGAAGGGAAGCGGCTCGTGGCGCGGATCTTTCCAGACCACGCACGAGCCATCGAGCGCGCGATGAGCGGGCTGACGCGAAGCGACCGCGAGCGTGCGACTGGCCTGCTGAAGCAACTCGGTCGCGCCGCGGCCGCGCTGCCGGTCACGAGTGGGGAGGAGTAGGAAATGTCCGCAGATGTATCTCAGTTCTGTGATAATCACCAATCAATGAGGAGCCTGCCATGAGCACCGCTGCCGAAACCAAGGTCTCGACCTGGAACATCGATCCCGCACACACCACCATCGAGTTCGCCGCCAAGCACATGATGATCACCACCGTCCGCGGCCGCCTCGCCGACCTGCGCGGCTCGATCGAGGTCGACGAGACCGATCCCAACGCCTCGCGCACCGAGGTGGCGATGGAGGCGAAGTCGATCGATACCCGGAACGAGCAGCGCGACCAGCACCTCCGCTCGGCCGACTTCCTCGACGTCGAGAAGTGGACGCACGTGACCTTCCGCTCGAAGAAGGTCGAAGGCGCCCGCGCGCGGCCCGGCACCGAGTTCAAGGTCGTCGGCGACCTCACGATCAAGGACGTCACGAAGGAGATCACCCTCGACGTGACCTACGAGGGGCGCGGCAAGGATCCGTGGGGCGGGGAACGCGTGAGCTTCAGCGCCGACACCAAGATCGACCGCCGCGAATGGGGACTCACCTGGAACGCCGCCCTCGAGACGGGGGGAGTGCTCGTGAGCAACGAGATCAAGATCCACATCGACGTCCAGGCCGTGAAGGCGTAGGACTCGTCCTTGCACGGGCCAGATGACCGGCGGCCCCGCGACCATCGCGGGGCCGTCGTGCTTCAGGGGGAACGCGGATTGCGAAGGCCGCGCCCGACCCGTCCCCTTCCCTTCAACCGGCGCCCGTCAGCATGGAAACGGCGAAGCCCCCCACGCGCACGGCCGACAGCGACGACGACCGCCTGCAGAGCGAGCGACAGAAGCGGCTCTACGAGACGATCATCTCCAGCACACCGGATCTCGTCTACGTGATCGACCGCAACTACCGCTTCACCTTCGCCAACGAGGCGCTCCTCCGCATGTGGGGGCGCTCGCTGGAAGACTCCATCGGCCGCGGGCTGCGGGAGCTGGGGTACGAGGAGTGGCACGCCGCGATGCACGAGCGGGAGATCGACCACGTGGTCGCCACCAGGGAGGCCATCCGTGGAGAGGTCTCCTTTCCGCACGCCGAGCTGGGCCCGCGCATCTACGACTACATCTTCGTCCCGGTGCTCGACGAGCGGGGGGAGGTGGAGGCGATTGCCGGCACCACGCGCGACATCACCCTGCGCCGCGATGCGCAGCAGCAGGCAGAGGAGGCGCGCAAACAGGCGGAAGCGGCGAATCGCGCCAAGAGCGACTTCCTGGCGGCGATGAGCCATGAGCTGCGGACGCCACTCAACGCCATCGGCGGATATGTCCAGCTCCTTCGCCTTGGCGTCTACGGCGAGATGCCGCCAGCCCAGCAGGAGGTGCTCGGACGGGTCGAGAAGAGCCAGCACCACCTGCTCTCCCTGATCAACGACGTCCTGAACTTCACCCGCCTCGAGGCGGGACGAGTGGAATACCGGATCGCCGACGTTCCCCTGGCGCCGCTGGTGGACGACGTGTGCACGATGGTGGAGCAGCAGCTCGCCGCTCGCGGGCTCCG
>CAMLIU010000453.1 GCA_946479995.1 uncultured Gemmatimonadota bacterium
TACGGCACGATCAACATGAACGCCGTCACGGCGAACGGCGACATCGGCTCGGTGACGACGACGAGCGGACTGTCGTGGAAGATCCCGGGGCGCGTGGGCGACAGCCCGATCATCGGCGCCGGCCAGTACTGCGACAACGAGGTCGGCGCCGCGGGAAGCACGGGTCGCGGGGAGGCGAACATCAAGGTGTGCGGCGCCTTCCTCGCCGTGGAGTTCATGCGCCAGGGGATGTCGCCGGAGGCCGCGCTCATGAAGGTGATGGAGCGCGTGATCGCGATGACCGAGGCACGCCTGCTCGACGAGCGCGGGCGGCCGTACTTCGATCTCGACTTCTACGCCGTGAACAAGAAGGGTGAATTCGCCGGCGCGTGCGCGTATCAGGGGAGCCGCTTCGCCGTGTGTGACGCGCAGGGACCGCGGCACGTGGAGTCGGCCTATCTGTTCAAGCGCGAGGAACGGCCGAAGGGGCGGCCGATCAGCGGGACGCTGGTGAAGCCCTGACTCCCGCCTAGTCGATCAGCTTCAGCCCCGCCACCAGCTTCGCCAGCCGGTCCGCCGCGCCGGCGAGCGCGTTCGCGGCGGCGGCGATCTCCTCGGTGCTCGCGCTCTGCTCCTGGCTCGACGCGGCGACCTGCTGCATCGCGGCGGCGAACGACTCCGTGCCGAGCGACAGTGACTCCAGTCGCTCGGTCATCTCCGCCACCAGCCGGCTCGTCGCGGAGGACGTCTCCTCCACCGACGCCGTCCAGGTCTCGGCGCCCCCCACGGCGCGCTCGATCTCGGCGAAGCTCTCCGACGCCCGCACCGTGGCGGCGCGCACCGTTTCCGCCGTGGTCACGGCGCGTCCTGTCGATTCGCGCGACTGCTCGATGCCCGTGAGGACGCCGTTCACGATCGCTTCCGTGCGCTCGGCGGCGTCGGCGGACATGGCGGCGAGGCGTCGCACCTCGCTCGCGACGACGGCGAAGCCCTCGCCGTGCTCGCCAGCGCGGGCCGCTTCCATGGCGGCATTGAGCGCGAGGAGCTTGGACTGGCGTGCGAGCTTGCGCACGAGGGTCACGAAGGAGCGGATCTCCTGCGACGCCTCGCCGAGGGCCTCAACGGCGACCGCGCTCGCCTGGACGTCCTGACCGAGGGTCTCGAGCGCCGTGGTGCTGGCGTCGAGGCCGGCGCGGTTCTCGAGGGCGAGGGAGCGCAGCGTGGTGTTGCGCTCCACCCCTTCGTGGGCGCCGGCGCAGAGGGCCTCGGAAAGGGTGCGCAGCTCACCCGCCGACTTCGCGAGCTCGGCGATCGTGCCGGCCATCCCCGCAGACTGTGCCGAGAGGTCGCTCGCCGTGTGGGCGATCTCACCGGCGGCCGCCGCCATCTGCTCCGAGCTGGCGGTGATGTCGTGCGACATCGCCGTCGTCTCGTGCGCCGAACTGGCGATGGTGCCGGCGAGCCGGCGCAGCTCGATGATCATCGCCCCCACGGCACGGCCGAGGCGGCCGATCTCGTCGTCGGCGCCGCTGCGGACGCGCACCGTGAAGTCCCCGGCCGCCACCGCCTCGGCTGCTTCGGCGAGCTCGGTGGCTGGTCGCGAGATGCGGCGCCCCAGGAAGTAGTGGAGCACGGCGACGAGCGCTGCCAGGGTCAGCAGCAGGACCACCACGCCGATGGCGATGCCGAGCCGCGCGTGGCGCAGGCCGTCCTGATGGTCGGCCACGGCAGTGAAGGCCGCGTTCGCTCCCCACGCAAGCAGCAGGATGCCCACCGACCCCACCAGCCCGACCGCAGCGAGGAAGCGCCGGTGCAGCGAGGTCGCGGCGCGAGTCGCGAAAGGGGACGGCGAAGTGGATGCCGACGTCGACGCCGTGGAGGAAGCGGGCGAGGCGGCGACGGGGAAGGGGAGGGGGAGGGACGAGGACGTCATGACGTGAGGATCGGGCGAGACCACGTCCGGCATGGCAGGGCGCAACGCGCGTCGGCGCGCGTGCTTGAATGCCCCCCTCGCCAGACTAAATTGCGACAGCAGAACCACTTCCGCTCGGGCGCCGGTGCCGGTATCCCGTCCGATTCCCGAGCGCCGACCGACCGACCTGATGACACAAGCCGCAGTACCGCAGCAGCCAACCGGCGACGAGCCGGTCGGCTACGATCCCGCCACCGTCGAACGGAAGTGGCAGGCCCACTGGGAACGGAACGGCACGAACGACACCGACCTCCAGCGTGGTCCGCAGCCGTTCTACGCGCTGATGATGTTCCCCTACCCGAGCGCCGAGGGGCTCCACGTGGGCAACCTCTTCGCGTTCACGGGGAACGACATCTATGGACGATTCCAGCGGCTGCAGGGGCACACCGTCTTCGAGCCGCTCGGCTATGACGCGTTCGGGATCCACTCGGAGAACTTCGCCATCAAGGTCGGCGTCCATCCCGCCGAGCTGATCCCGCGCAACATCGACAACTTCCGCCGGCAGCTGAAGCGTGCCGGCCTGATGGTGGACTGGCGCCACGAGCTGTCCACCACCGATCCGCGCTACTACAAGTGGACGCAGTGGGTCTTCCTGCAGCTCT
>CAMLIU010000454.1 GCA_946479995.1 uncultured Gemmatimonadota bacterium
ACGTTGTTGTACAGCCACTCGATGTCCTCGTCGTGCATGCGCACGCAGCCGTGAGTGGCACTCGTGCCGATGGAGGCCTTGTTCGGCGTGCCGTGGAGCTGGTAGCCGTCGCCGAGCTTGAGGCGGAAGTGGCCGAGCTCACCCTTCATCGTGCGGTGCTTGGTGCCCACCGGCGGGATGAAGAGGGTGTTGTCGAACACGATGTGCTCGTCGAGCACGAGGGGGACGAACTCCGTCTCGCCGGGCTGGATCACGCCCACCTCGTCGCCGCGCGTGGTGAGGATGGTGCCGTTGCGCACGCGCACCCGCTCACCGCGATGCAGGTGGCGCAGCTTGAGGCCGTACTGGCTCGCCACCTCGGCGTAGTGCCACTCGGGAGGCGTCCACGACGGCTCCTTCTCCTTCTCCAGCACCGTGCGCACGCCGCGCGGCGTCTCGAAGCGCCAGGTCTTCCCGCCGTAGCGGAGGGTGTTGTTGCTCGCCGTCGCCACCGTCACGGTGCGCAGCGTGTCCTGGCCGTCGATCACGTAGAGGGTGTGGTCGAAGATGTCCACGACGAGATGGAAGCCGGTGGCACGCTCGGCCTTCGCGCGCGCCGCCTCGTACTCGCGGCGGTCGGCCTTCGAGTCGAAGCTGCGACGGATGCGGCGCGCCGGCGCGGCACCGCTCGCCGCGCTCGCACTGTCCGCCGCGGCCGAGTCGTCGCTGCGGAAGGTGACCTTGCGGACCACGTTCACCAGCCAGTTCCGCTGCGGCGTGGAGTCCACCTCGACGGCGAGGCTGTCCGAGGCGCGCTGTGCTGGTTGGGACGGCGACTGGGCGCGTGCTGACGACGATATGGTGAGCGCGGCGAAGGTCGCAGCCGCAAGCGTGGGGACTCGGAGTGAACTCATTTCGGCACCTGCGAGGGGAGACTGAAGGGGACCGCTGCTTCCGCGGTCAGTCCTGTCGGTCTGTTATGCCAGTGCCATGCCCGAACTGCACGTGAACGGTGAACCGTGAACCGTGAACCGGTTGAGGCACACCATCCAAGTTCTGCGCGCCGAGTGGGTTACGGCGTGCGGTTCAAGTCGGTCCTACGCTGCGGGGGAGGGGAGGGTGCCGGCGACGAGGAACTGCTCGCGTGGGTAGGAGAAGGTGTCGCGCTCGAAGTAGTCGCCGCGCGTGAGGTCCACGCGCTCGCGCGAGGCGGCGCAGTGCCAGCCCTCGAGCGACGTGGGCTTCGCGCGGCCGAACACCGAGGGGGCGAAGGCGCCGACGTTCGCGCCACCGTTCGCGTCGCGCGCCGATGGATAGGTGAACGCCTCCACCCCTGCGTCGCGCATCGCGTCGCCGAGCGCCTGCGACTCGGCGTAGCTCACCGGTGACGCGATCGTGTCGCGGAAGGCGTCGAAAGGTGGTGCGTCGAGCGTCACGCCATCCGTGGTGCGCAGGGTGGCGCGGAAGGCGGGGAGGGGGGTGGTGATGGTGCCTAGCGACGCCTGCGTCCCCTCGAGGACCAGGAGGCGGTAATAGGCGACCTCGGCAAATGCGGTGCGTCGCTCGAGCGAGCCGTACCAGATCCCGCGCTGGTGCCGGCGCCCGAAGCGCGAGCCGTGAGGGAGGGGCGGATAGCGGAAGGGGGTGAAGAGCAGGTAATGAAGGCGGCCGCCGGTGAGGTCGGGGGGCTTGGCGCCGTCGATCAGCTGCTCGAGCAGCGCCTGCTCGTCGGCCGAGTCCACCAGCTTGCGCGTGGACACCTGGTGCTGCGACTCCACCACCCGCCAGGGGGAGAGGCGGAGGGCGCGTAGCTCAGAGTCGCCCGCGCATCGCGTCCAGATACTGGACGACATCGACGAGCCCCTCCACGCTGCGGATGCGGTCGGCGGGAACGCCGCCCAGGTGGAGGTTGCCGGCGTGCAGCCACTCGCGCGCCTTCACGTCGTCACCGCCGACGAGCGCGTCGAGGGAGCGGTAGAGGCGCAGGAAGAGGAGGGCGAGCTCGCCTTCCTTGGATGCGGGATCGAGCCCGCGCCCCCCGCGAAGGCGCGACACCGACGCCTCGCTCGAACCGATGACCCCCGCCAGCTGCCTGCTGCGCAGCCCCAACCGCTCGGCGGCAGCCAGGGTGGCCTTCGCGAGGACGGCGCCCGGTTCGGGCTGTGCGGTGAGGGCGGGGTGAGTCATTTCATCTGCAAGTATACAAGTAAGACCTTGCATATGCAATGCGACGCTCGCGGCCGGCGCCTCTGACGAAGGGTGTACGCATCCTTCGGATAACCGCACGGATGAGGCGGATCGTTCGGCGCACCCAAGGACAGCCCTACACCCACCAAGCTCGTCTTCTTCGGGACTGCCTCGGGATGCCATTGGGCGCAACGAAGCAGATCTGTCTCATCCGTGCCTCCATCCGTCGAATGCGTATCCCCTTCGACTGAGTGGCCCGCCAGGCGTGAGTGGCCAGCCCGACGGATCGCCAGAAACCCGCTCTTGACAAACCCGCCCTGTTGCTGAAATATCAGCACGGCTGATTTTTCAACAGCTCCCGCGCCGAAAGCCTG
>CAMLIU010000455.1 GCA_946479995.1 uncultured Gemmatimonadota bacterium
GTGTACGTCCACAAGTTCAACGCGCAGCTCGTGCACGACGACCTCAAGGCCGAGTTCGTGGCCGCCGGCGTGACGGAGGAGCCACGCATCTGGGTGGCGAGCGGCCGCGGCTACGAGGAGGGCAAGGCGCCGCAGGACGTCGGCTTCGCCTTCGCCGGCATCTGGCAGGGGATGATCGACGTCGCGCGCGCCGTGGCGAACATCAAGCTGCCGGTGGACGTCAACGTGTCGTCGTGGACGTCGCCGTCGGATCCGTCGAGGGCGGTGACTGATTGACCGCAACAGAAGTACGTCGTACCTGGTACTACGTACGCCGACCCAGGAGGACGCGTGGTCCAATGCACCTCCGCGTCGCGTAAGGACGATGCGCCGCCTGGACGCGAGCGGCACATTGTAGAAGTCCTGGATGTCGGTCCCCGTACGGAGTACAAGGTACGTAGTACTTCAGTTGCCTTTGTTTTTAATGGAGCCCCCATGTCCGACTACACCAAGCCATCCGACGATCAGCTGCAGCAGACGCTCACCCCCCTCCAGTACAAGGTCACCCAGCACGAGGGCACCGAGGCGCCGTTCCAGAACGAGTACTGGGACAACCACGAGCCCGGCATCTACGTGGACGTCGTGTCGGGCGAGCCGCTGTTCAGCTCACTCGACAAGTTCGAGTCGGGCACGGGGTGGCCGAGCTTCACGCGCCCGCTCGAGCCGGACAACATCACCACGAAGACCGACCGCCAGTTCCTCATGACGCGCACCGAGGTGCGGTCGAAGCATGGCGACTCGCACCTGGGCCACCTGTTCGACGACGGGCCGAAGCCCACCGGCATGCGCTACTGCATGAACTCCGCATCGCTGCGCTTCATTCCTGCCCACCGGCTGGAAGCGGAGGGATACGGGCAGTACGCGAAGCTGTTCGAGGGAACGACGCGCGAGCGCTGACCGCACGCGCCTGCCGCGTCATGGTGGGCCGATGATGCAGTCGCCAATCGGTACCTGACCGAAGACAAGCAAGCCCGCCGGCAACGTTCACCGGCGGGCTCTACGCCTGTGTCCTCTCTCTCGCGTTGCTTCGCTCCGGACGGTGGCGCATCGCGAAAGTGCGCACGATGCGGACCACGAGGCGCGCGAAGTGCCGAACGGTCCACAGGCGCCGCGCGCCCGGGTATAGTTGGACATGGCTCCCTGTCTTCCTCGTCTCGCACGCACCGAACTCACGCGCGCCGCCGCTGCGCTTCTCGTCACGACTCTCGCCGCCGGTTGCGCCAGGCAACCCATCGTCGTGCCACCTGCCCCTGAACCGGCTGCTCCCCTCCCGCCGCCGCCGCCGCGCCTGCCCACCGTGGGCGCACTCGTGTCCGCACTGCCGGCTTCGGTAGGAATGGACTCCACCTTCCCGGCGCGCCTCGACAGCATCATCGCGGTCGGCCTCGCCGAGGGTGCGGCGCCCGGCGCGGCGGTGGCGGTGGGGCGCTACGGCCGGCTCGTGTACGCGAAGGGCTACGGCACGCTCGACTATGCGGCCGACGCGCCACCGGTGACGCCGCGCACCATCTACGACCTGGCGTCGCTCACCAAGGTCGTCGCCACCACGACGTCGGCGATGATCCTCGAGGAGGCCGGCAAGCTCGACATCGACAAGCCGGTGGCGTTCTACCTGCCCGAGCTCAACGCGCCGGACAAGGCGGCGATCACCGTGCGCATGCTGCTCACCCACAGCGGCGGGCTCGAGGCGTACGCGCCGCTCTACAACACGGCCAACGGCTCGCTGCGCGGTCGCGCCGAATACCTCGCCGCCATCAACGAGCGTCCGCTGCAGTATCCGCCGGGCACCCAGACCGTGTACAGCGACTGGGACATGGTGCTCATGCAGGCGGTGATCGAGCGCATCACCGGCATGTCGCTCGACCAGTACGCCGACGGGCACATCTTCCGCCAGCTCGGCATGGTGGACACGCGCTTCCGCCCCGACACGAACGACCGCAACCTGCGGGCGCGCATCGCGCCCACCACGCAGGACAGCCTGCGCGGCGGCCGGCTGCGCGGCACGGTGCACGACGCGAACGCCTGGGCGCTCGGTGGCGTGTCCGGGCATGCGGGGCTGTTCAGCACCGCGCACGACCTCGCGATCTTCGCCCAGTTCCTGCTCGACGGGGGCACCTACGACCGGGTGCGCGTGCTCGCCCCGCAGACCATCGCACGCTGGACGGCGCGGCAGAACGGCATCGGCAGCCGCACCCTTGGCTGGGACACCCCCACGCCCGGTTCGAGCGCAGGCAGGTATTTCTCCCCGCGCAGCTTCGGCCACACCGGCTTCACCGGCACCTCGCTCTGGATCGATCCGGAGCGGGGGCTGTTCGTCGTCCTGCTGATGAACCGTGTCACCCTGCGCGGCGAGGCCACGCGCCACGCGCAGCTGCGTCGCGACGTGGCGGACGCGGTCCAGCGCGCCGTCCTCGATGCGCCGCTGGTGGACTGGGAGAGCCTGAAGTAGGAGTTACTACAAGACCAGTACGTGGTACGTGGTAC
>CAMLIU010000456.1 GCA_946479995.1 uncultured Gemmatimonadota bacterium
CTGTCGTCGGAGACGAGCACGCTGCCGTCGCTCGCCACCAGCACGTCCACCGGTCGTCCCCACCGCGAGCCGTTCCCCTCCTGCCACCCGGTGATGAAGTCTTCCGCGCTCACCGGCTTGTCGCCGCGGACGTGCACGCGCACCACCTTGGCCCCGGTGGGCACGTCGCGATTCCACGATCCGTGGAACGCGACCAGCAGGTCGCCGCGATAGTCGGCGGGGAAGCTCGTCGCCCGGTCGAGGAACGACAGGCCGAGGGGCGCCGAGTGCGCCTGCATCTTCAGCGCTGGTGGAATGGTGCGGGCGCAGCGCGCAGCGTCGTTGAACTCCGGGTTCGGGACACGATCACCGTAGCAGTATGGCCAGCCGTAGTCGCCGCCATCCGTGAGGATGTTGAGCTCCTCGGGCGGAAGATCCTCGTGCTCGGGGCGGATGTTGTCGCGCTCGTTCTGCGTGACCCAGATGGCGCCCGTGCGCGGATTCACCGCCAGCCCGACGGCATTGCGCAGCCCGGAGGCATACACGCGCTTCCCCGATCCATCCTCGTTGAACCGCAGCACGGCGGCGCGATCGCTCGACGTCTCGACGCAGATGTTGCACGTGCTCCCCACCGACACGTACATCGCACTGTCGCGGCCGAAGATGACGGTGCGCGACCAGTGACCGCCTCCGCCGTCGTAGTGATTCACATACACCGGGTCGCCCGCCGCCAGCCCGTTCGCGCCGATCGGGACGCGAACCACGCCATCGGTGTTCGCCACCCATAGCGCGCCCTTGTGAAAGGCGAGGCCATGCGGCTGCCGCAGGCCGCTCACCACGACCTGTACCTCGTCGGCGACACCGTCGTGGTTCGCATCGGGAAGCCGCACCACGCGCCCGCTCCGCGGCTGCGTGGCGTACACGACACCGCCCGGGCCGAGCGCCATGAAGCGCACGCCGCGGAGGTCCCGCGCGAAGTAGCCCACGGAGAACCCTGCCGGCACGCTGAGCTTGCCATCGAGGGCGCCCGCGCGGCCGGTGGTGTCGGCCCGGGTGGCGGACGACGCGTCACCAGTGGACGAGCCGCAGTCGATGACGCCCGTTGCACCGAGCGAGCAGAGGAGGATCAGCCTGGTCAACATCATGACGCACACCTCGTACGTGTTCGGATTTCGCGCTCGCCGGAGAAGCTAGTGCCAGACGCGCAAAAGGCGAGTTTGGCGCACGTCGTCACCTCGCCGTGCACGCACGTCATATTGCGAGGATGCGGCTCGCTACAGCCATCCTGCTCCTGAGCTGCGCCGGTTCCCTCCGCGCGCAATCGGCCCCGCCTGCCGATACCACTCACGCCGACTCGGTGCGCGCCCAGCAGCTCGGCCGCATCGTCGTCTCCGGAGCGCGACTCGCGCCATCAGTGGATCCCCGGCTCCCGGTCAGGCTGGAGCGCATCACGATGCCGCCGTCGTCGCGCCGACGCGACGCCACGGAGCTGCTGGTGCGCATGCCGGGCGTGAGCGTCTCGAACGACCAGGGCAGTCATGTCCAGCCGTCACTCGACCTTCGCGGCTTCACCCTTTCGCCCGTCGTCGGCGCTCCGCAGGGAGTGAGCGTCTTCCTCGACGGCGTGCGGGTCAACGAGCCGGACGCGCAGGAGGTGAACTTCGACCTGCTTCCGATGGAAGCGGTGGAGAGTGCCGAGCTCCTCAGCGGACCGTCGGCGGTGTTCGGCAAGAACAGCCTCGCGGGATCCATTCAGCTGCGCACGGCACGTGGCGACACTGCACCGCAATTCACCGGGCAGGTGGGGATCGGCGCGTTCGGCGAGCGCGAGGCGCACCTTCGTGCGAGCGGGATGCTCGGCGGCACGGACGGACTCGCCCTCGTGGCCGGCAGCGGCGACGACGGCTACCAGGCGCATTCCGGCGCGCGCACACGCCAGCTCTTCGCCAACATCGGCCGTCGCCGCGCCCGCTCCGACGTCGTGCTGTCGCTGCTCGTTGCGAACGACCGCGTGTACGAAGCGGGCTCGCTGCCCGAGAGCTGGCTCGGCCCGGCACGCCGCGCCAACTACACGGGAGGCGACTTCTTCCACCCGCAGCTCACGCAGCTCTCCACGCGTGGGACGTGGGCGCTCGGCGGTGCCGCGCTGCGCGCCAACCTGTTCGCGCGGCGCAATGCCATCGAGCAGTACAACGTGAATGCCGGCGACGCGAATACCGATGCCTTCGTGACCAACCGCTCGGCCGGCGGCACCATCGAGCTCTCGACGACGAGGCGACTCGCCGGCCGCGCGCTCGACCTGGCGATCGGAGCGGAAGCGACGCGCTCGGCGGTGGCGTACCTGGTGAAGGCGGAGCCGAACCCCGACTCGCCCGGCCTGCCGGCAGACTGCGACCCCGCTGCCGACGGCCGCTCCGCGCTCTGCGAGGACGCGCGCGTGGACGGAGCCGACGCCGGCGTCTACGCGCAGGGGATACTCCAGGCGACGGAGCGGCTCGCCCTCTCACTTTCGACACGTGGCGACTGGTCGCGCGTACC
>CAMLIU010000457.1 GCA_946479995.1 uncultured Gemmatimonadota bacterium
GGCCCAACGGGCCAGGTGAATGCCAAGCTTCTCGTCGCGCTCCCCGTGCATGACGAGCACGCGCTTGTCGCGCAGCGCGTCAGCCGGTGCCAGGTGTGGCAACACTTCGGGAAGCAGGCGCCCACTCATCGAGACTGCGCCGGCCAGCTTTTCCGGCGCGGTGAGCAGCGTGGCGAGCGACATGATGCCTCCCTGGCTGAACCCGGCAAGGAACACGCGCTCCGGATCGGCGCCGTACGCCGCGACCGCTTCGTCGACGAAGCGCGCGACGAGCTTCCAGCCCGCCTCCGCCTCATCAGCTGCAATCACGGGGCCCTGCGCGGTGAACCTGACGTGGAACCAGCCGAACGCATCGGGGCCCAACGCGAGCGGCGAGCGTGCACTCACCACGACAAAGCGCGGATCGAATGCCGGCGCGAGCTGCGCCATCTGTCGCTCGTTCGCGCCTACGCCGTGGAACAGGACGAGAAGCGGCGGACGCTCCCCGCTCGCGTTCGCCCCGGGAACGGGCGGCCGCACCGTGTGGACCAGCGAGAGCGCGCTCATCGCGCCGCTCCCGCGCTGGCGACGCTGCGCAGGCGTACCGGCGTGCCCCATGGGTCGTACGCGAGCGTCTCACCGGCACTCGTCTCCACTCGATGTCCAGCCTCGGCGATGCTGCGCGCCGCCGCGGCGACATCGGCCGGCATCGGCAGCTCGATCGTCCATTCCAGCAGGCGGGCATCACCCTCCGCCGGTGGTCGCGCGCCGGAACCTGCCCACGTGTTGGTGCCGAGATGATGGTGATAGCCGCCGGCGCCGAGGAAGAGCGCGCCCGGATAGCGCCACGTCATGCGGTCGAAGCCGAGCGCCTCGGAATAGAACGCCGCACCCCGCGCGAGATCGGCGACGTGCAGGTGCACGTGCCCGATTCCTGTTCCCGCGGGCATGCCGGTCCACGGAGCATCGCACGTCGAGGCGACGAGATCGGTGACGTCCACCGGGTCGGTGGCGATCATCAGCTCGCGACCGAGTCGGCGCCAGGTGGAGCGCGGACGATCCGCGTACACCTCGATGCCGAGACCATCCGGGTCGGTGAGGTAGAACGCCTCGCTCACCAGGTGGTCGCCGGCGCCGGCGCGCGCGCCGATGTCGGCGAGGTGACGGACGAAGCGGCCGAGCGCGGGCCGGTCAGGGAGCAGGATGGCGAAGTGGTAGAGGCCGAGCAGCCCCTGCCCTGCCGGGCGGGCACCCTTTCGCTCCACCAGCTCGACGAGCGCGCGATCGTCGCCGAACGCGCCTAGCACTGCATGCGCGTCGCCACGCTCGAGGACACGCAGGCCGAGCACGTGCTCGTAGAAGGCGAGCGAGCGCTCGAGGTCCGCGATCTGGAGGCGCACACCGCCGAGTGTCGTCGTGTCGGGCAAACGGTAGCCGGCTGGGGCCTGGCCGTAGCTCCCCGGTTCAGCGAATTCGGCTGTTGGCGCGGCGCCGAAGATGTCTCTGGTGGTGACGCTCATGATGCGGATCCTCCCTGTTGCTGGATTGCGCGGGTTACGCGGCGCGGTTGACGGTGCGGAGGGGCTTCTGCGCGACCGGCGCGGTGCGGCGGGACGCGATCGCTGCGTCGAGCGAGAAGCGGCCAGCGCCGGCGAATGCCAGCGCCGAAGTGGCGGCGAGCAGTGCGAGCGGGTACTCGAACCCCGTCGGGGCGAAGAAGCCTGCCGAGAGGTGAACGAAGGCAATCGCGCCGAGCATGGTGACCGCGAGGCCGACGCCGGCGAGACGCGTGAGCAGGCCGACGACGAGCGCGAGACCGGCGAAGAATTCGACGAGCCCGGTGAGCGGGCCGGCGATCCCCGGGAACGGGATGCCCATGCCCTGGAAGGCGCCCGACACGCCGGCGAAGCCATAGACGAAGAGCTTCTGCGCGCCGTGCGCGACGAAGATGGCGCCGGTCGTGACGCGAAGGATCGCGAGGCCGATGTCGGTGCGGACGGTGGAGATGGTGGCGGTGGTCATGGCAGGCTTCCTGTGTGGAGGTTGAATCAACTGGTGTTATAACACGTATTGGTCGTACAAAGTTCTCATTCGCCCGAACGCGCGAGACCAAGCAGGTCGATCAGCGTGCGGAGCTGGGCCTTGGTCATGTGACCGACCTGTTCCGCCTGCGCATCGGCGATGTCGTCGTCCAGGGCATCCACGAGCTTGCGCCCCTTCGACGTCAGCGTGGTGTTCACGAGCCGCCGGTCTTCCGTGCTGCGCACGCGACTGACGAGGCCGGCCGCCTCCATCCGGTCCAGGAGTCGCGAGACGTCCGGCATCCGGGAGATGAGCCGCTGGCCGATCTCGTTGCGGCAGAGTCCGTTCGTCCCCGCGCCGCGCAGGATCCGGAGCACGTTGTACTGCGTCATCGTCAGCCCGTGCGGCGCGAGCACCCGCTCGAGGCGCTCGCGCGTGACGGCTTCGGTGCGCGCGATGCTCAGCAGGGCCTCCTCATGGAGGCTCCTGAACGGCTTCTCCTGGCGGAGCTCGTC
>CAMLIU010000458.1 GCA_946479995.1 uncultured Gemmatimonadota bacterium
CTGCGTTCTCATTCGACGGGGAGCCATGCGCCGTGAGGAGCCCTGCCGAGGCGGGATACCCGACATGGAACCGTACGGAGAGAGGAGCCCTGCCAAGGTGGCGCGCCTGAAGCGGAGCCGTGCGGGAAGAGGAGCCCTGCGAGGCGGAGTCCCTGACACGGGGCGGCACGCGAAGCAGGCCCTACTTCGCGCTCGCCCGCTCCGCGCGCACGTGCGTCAGCCATCCGTGCGCGTCCGTTCCCTTGCCGTGCACGAGATCGAGGAAGGTGCGCTGGAGCTTCATCGTGATCTCACCCGCCTTCCCCGTGCCCACCGCGATCTTGTCCACGCTGCGCACCGGCGTCACCTCGCTCGCCGTGCCGGTGAGGAAGATCTCGTCGGCCGTGTAGAGCATCTCGCGCTGGATCGGCACCTCGTGCACCTCGAGCCCCGCGTCGCGGGCGAGGGTGATGATGCTGTCGCGCGTGATGCCCGGCAGCAGCGTCCCGTTGCGCGGCGTCGTGTAAATGGCGCCCTTCATAACGATGAACACGTTCTGTCCCGAGCCTTCGCTCACCAGCCCGTCGCGGCCGAGCGCGATCCCTTCGTCATAGCCGTTGGCGAGTGCTTCCATCTTGATGAGCTGACCGCCCAGGTAGTTGCCGGCGATCTTCGCGATTGAAGGCGTGGTGTTCGGCGCCATGCGGTTCCAGCTCGAGACGCACGCATCCACCCCCTTCTCCAGCGCGCCCTCGCCGAGGTACGTACCCCACGGCCAGCAGGGGATGTAGACGTTCACCGGACTCGCGAAGGGGACCATCCCCGCTGCGCCGTAGCCGCGGACCACCATGGGACGGATGTAGCAGGCGTCCATGTCGTTCCGCTCGACGAGCTCGCAGGTGGCCGCCACCAGCTCGTCCACGCCGTACGGCACTTCCATGCGGTAGATCTTGCACGAGTTGATCAGCCGCTGGAGATGATCCTCCAGCCGGAAAACCGCTGGGCCATTCGGCGTGGAGTAGCAGCGGATCCCCTCGAATGCCGAGGAGCCGAACTGCATCGAGTGCGCGAGCACGTGGACGGTGGCGTCCTTCCACTTGATGAACTCACCGTCGCGCCAGATCCACTCGGTCTCCTGCAGCTGGTACGCCATGATGTCTCCTGGTGAAGTATCAGCGCGCGCTCGCGCCCAGCTCGTCCCACAGCGTGGCGATGGCGCGCATGCCCTTCGTGAAGTTCTCCATGCTCATCCACTCGTCGGGCGCATGCGCGTTCTCACCTGGCAGCCCGAAGCCGATCAGCGCCACCGGCGCGCCGAGGATCCGCTCGAAGTCCCCGACGACGGGAATCGAGCCGCCCTCGCCGGTGATCACCGGCTCGCGCCCGAACGCCGCCGCCAGGGCGCGACGCGCGGCGTCGAACAGCGGCCCATTCAGCTCGGCGCGCCACGGCCGTCCGCCATGCAGGTGGGTGACGGTGACGTTCACCCCCTTCGGCGCGACCGTCGCCACGTGCGCCCTCATGAGCTTCTCGATCTCCGCCGGATCCTGGTCGGGGACGAGCCGGCAGCTCACCTTGGCCATCGCCTTCGACGGGAGCACCGTCTTCGCGCCCTCGCCGGTGTAGCCGCTGAGGAGGCCGTTCACTTCGCAGGTCGGGCGCGTCCACAGACGCTCGAGCACCGTGTATCCCTTCTCGCCACCGAGGGCGGGCGCACCCGTCTCGGCGCGGAAGTGCTCCTCGTCGAAGGGCAGCCCCTTCATCTGCGTGCGGACGGCGGCTGGCCACTCGCGCACCTTGTCGTAGAAGCCGGGGATGGCGATGCGGCCGTCGGCGTCGTGGAAGGTGGCGAGGATCTTCGCGAGCGCCATCGCCGGGTTCACCACCGCGCCGCCATAGCTGCCGGAGTGAAGGTCCTGCGCCGGTCCCTGGACGTTGATCTCGAAGTACGCCAGCCCGCGCAGCGATGACAGGATGCTCGGCAGGCCGGGCGCGAACATCGCCGAGTCGGAGATGACGACGTAGTCGGCGCGGAGACGGTCGACGTGCGACTCGATGAACTCCGCGAGGTGCTCGCTCCCCACCTCCTCTTCGCCCTCGGCGAGGACGATGACGTTCATCGGCAGCTTGCCGCGCGAGCGCAGGTGCGCCTCGAGCGCCTTGATGTGGAGGAAGAGCTGTCCCTTGTCGTCCACGGAGCCGCGCGCGTACACGCGGCCATCGCGGATGGTGGGCTCGAATGGCGGCGACGTCCACAGCTCGAGCGGCTCGGCGGGCTGCACGTCGTAGTGGCCGTAGACGAGCACCGTGGGCGCGCCCTTGGCGGCATTGCGCCACTCACCGATCACCACCGGATGTCCAGCGGTGGGATGGACCGTGGCTTCGAGCCCCGCGTCGCGCATCGCCTGCGCGGTCCACTCGGCGGCGCGCGCCGTGTCGGCGTCGTGCTCCGAGCGCGCGCTCACGCTCGGGATCCTGAGGAAGTCGAACAGCTCGCGCTGGATGCGCGCGTCGTTCGACGAGAGGTAGCTA
>CAMLIU010000459.1 GCA_946479995.1 uncultured Gemmatimonadota bacterium
AACGGATCCAGGTGGCGGGCGATCTCCTGGGCGCGGCTGCCCGGAAAGAG
The DNA here is from genome assembly GCA_946479995.1 of uncultured Gemmatimonadota bacterium. The sequence continues at coordinate 51 of CAMLIU010000459.1, forward strand.
CGCCAGCACCGGACGCTCCGGGTGGAGTGCCAGCGCGCGTCTGGCTTCGCCGGGATCGGGCAGCTCGCGGACGCGGTCGAGCAGCGGGTGGCCGACGAAGGCCGCGTTCACGCCGTGCTCGCGGAGGAGGGTCTCCTCGAAGGGGAGGATCACCGCGGCGCGTGTCACCGTGCGCGCCAGCCTGGCCATGCGTCCGGGTCGTGACGCCCAGACCTGAGGCGTGACGAAGTACAGGGTGGGCACCCCCGCATCCGTGGCGGTGGCGGCGATACCCATGTTGAACCCGGCCGAATCGATCAGGATCACGAGCGCCACCCTTCCGCTGCGGATGCGGTCGCGAAGGAGCCGGCGCAGGCGCGCGAGCCGCGGCAGGTGACGGATCGGGGCGATGAAGCCCATCACCGCCGAGGAAGCCGTGTGCTCGATCAGCTCGACGCCGGCGTCGCGCATCGCGTCGCCGCCCACGCCGACAAGGGCGAACGGCGCGCCGGTCTCGCGCAGGGCGCGAGCCACGGCGGCTGCGTGCAGGTCACCGGACACCTCACCGGCGACGAACAGGATCTCACGCACGCGCGCGGAGCGTCGCGCCGCCGGCGAGGGCCGGCAGTCCGTGCTCGATGTCGGCGACAATGCGCAGCGCAACGGCCAGCGCCTCGCGACCCTCCTCGCCGGTCACCGGGATCGGCGACTCGCCGCGCACCGCCGCGATGAAGCTCTCGAACTCCAGGCGCAGCGCATCCCCCTCGTCCGCCTCGAGGGGAATGCGTTCGACGAACTGCTCGAGCGCGAGCGGCGCGGTCGCCAGCGCCGCGACGTCCACGTCCCCGCGCAGCCGGAAGAACTCGCCGTTGCCGGCGCCCAGGTCGAGCGAGAGATAGCCGCTCTGCTGGAAGATCCTCAGCTTGCGCATCCGTTCGCGCGACACGCGGCTGGCCGTGATGTTCGCCACGGCGCCGGTGTCGAAGGTCAGCCGCGCGTTGGCGATGTCGACGAACGGCGTGAGCACCGGCACGCCCACCGCCGTGACCGCCGACGCCCTGCCCCCCACGAGCGTGTGCACGAGGTCGATGTCGTGGATCATGAGATCGAGCACCACGGCCACGTCGGCACCACGCGGGTTGAACGGCGCCAGGCGGTTGCTCTCGATGAACCGCGGTGCATCCACGTACGGCAGCGCGGCGCGGACGGCACGGTTGAACCGCTCCACGTGCCCGGTCTGGATCAGCGCGCCATGCACCGCCGCCAGGCGCAGCAGCTCGTCCGCCTCGTCGAGCGTGGCGGCGATGGGCTTCTCGATCAGCGCGTGAATGCCGCGCGAGAGCGCCCGCTCCGCCACGGCGAAGTGCGCCGGCGTGGGCACGACGATCGTCACCGCGTCCACGTCGTCGAGCAGCGCGTCCAGCGATTCGAAGGCGCGAACACCGAGCTCCCCTGCCACCTGGGACGCCCGCTCGGTTCGCTCCTCGTAGAAGCCGGCGAAGTCCGGCCCCAGGAGGTCGCGCAGGATGCGGACGTGGTGGTGGCCCAGGCCACCGGCCCCGATCACCCCGAGCCGCACCCGCGCGCTCACGCCACCACCCCGCGACCGCTCTCCTCGACGAAGCGGATGAGCGCCTGCACCTCCGGGAGCGGCTGCAGGTCGGTGGCGGCACGCGCCTTGGCCTGCGTCATGTTCAGCTCCGAACGGAAGAAGATCCGATACGCGCGCTTGAGCTCGCGCACCACGTCTTCCGGGAAGTTGTTGCGCTGCAGCCCGACGCTGTTCAGGCCGTACAGCTTGATCGGATTCCCCACCGCCTTCACGTACGGCGGAACGTCCTGCGAGATCCGGGAGCAGCCGCCCACGAACGCGTACTGGCCGACCTTGACGAACTGGTGCGCCGCGCTCTGGCCGGCGATGATCGCCTTGTCGCCGACGCTCACGTGGCCGGCGAGCTGCACGCTGTTCGTCAGGATCACCCCGTCGCCGATGTGGCAGTCGTGCGCCAGGTGGACGTACGACATGATGAAGCAGTTGCGCCCCACCGTCGTGCGGAAGGACTGCGTGGTGCCGCGGTTGATCGTCGTATACTCGCGGATCACCGTCCCCTCGCCGATCTCCACCGTGGTGTGCTCGCCACGGAACTTGAGGTCCTGCGGGTCGCCGCCAAGGATGGTCCCCGAACCCACCTTCACGTTGGATGCGAGGATGACGTTGCGCTCCAGCGTGGCGCGCGGCGCGATCACGCAGCCGTCCCCGATGGTGCACCCTTCGCCGACGATGGCGAACGGCCCGATCTCCACGTCCGCACCGATCACCGCGTCCGGACTGACGATGGCCGTTGGATGGATGCGTGCACTCATTTCTCGCGCACCATGGCGCTCATCTCGGCCTCGCACACCACCTGCCCGTCCACCTTGGCCACACCCTGCATCTTGCACATCATCCCGCGCACCTGGAGCATGTCGAGCTCGAACCGCA
>CAMLIU010000460.1 GCA_946479995.1 uncultured Gemmatimonadota bacterium
GGCCCGAACGTGGCCAGCATGGTGGGACTCGGCACGCTGCGCGGCGTGGTGATCGGCGACATGGATCGCCCCGCCACCGCGGACGAGATCGCGCGCATGACGGCGATGGTGGAGCGTGCGCTGGCGGATGGTGCGTGCGGCGCGTCGTCGGGGCTCGAGTACACGCCGGGCGCCTTCGCGTCGCGCGAGGAGCTGATCGCGCTGTGCAGGCCACTGGCCAGCCGGCGCCTGCCGTACGCCACGCACATGCGCAACGAGGACGACCGGCTGCTCGACGCGATCGACGAATCGATCGCCGTGGCGAAGGGAGCCGGCTGCCCGCTGGAGATCTCGCACCTCAAGACGCAGGGCCCACGCAACTGGCCGCATCTGGATGACGTGTTCGCGCGCATCGACGCTGCGCAGTCGTCGGGGCTCGACGTCACCTTCGACCGCTATCCGTACCTCGCCTACTCCACCGGGCTGACGAACCTCTTCCCCGTCTGGAGCCGCGACGGCGGCACCGACGCCTTCCTCGCGCGGCTGCGCGATCCAGCCGTCGCCCCGCGCATCCGCGAGGCGACGCTCGCCAAGATCCAGCTCATCGGCGGGTGGGACAACGTGCAGCTCTCCGCCATTCCATCTGTCACGGATCGCGATGCGGAGGGGAAGCGACTCGGCACGGCGGCTGCGGCGCACGGCACGGATCCGTACGACTACACGGTCGCGCTGCTCGAGCGCAGCAATGGCAGCATCGGCATGGCCGGCTTCGCGATGAGCGAGCAGAACCTCGAGCGCATCCTCGCCGATCCGCGCTGCATGGTCTGCAGCGACGGCGGTGGCTTCGCGATCGATGGCCCCACCCGCCGCGGCAGCCCGCACCCGCGCGGCATCGGCACCTTCCCCCGCGTGCTCGGCCGCTACGTGCGTGAGCGGAAGACCCTCACCTTGCCCGATGCCATCCGGAAGATGACCTCGGCGCCGGCGAAGCGGCTCCGCCTCGCCGATCGCGGCCGGCTCGCACCGGCAATGGCGGCCGACGTCGTGGTCTTCGACCCCGCCCGCATCGCCGACACCGCAACGTTCGAGCAGCCTTTCCAGTATCCCATCGGGATCTCCGCCGTGCTCGTCAACGGCGGCATCACCCTCCGCGACGGCCAGCGCGCCGCCGTCGGCACCGGTCGTTCACTTCGTGCACAGTGATTCAATGAAGAAGTACGTCGCCCTCCTCCCGCTGCTGCTCACCGCTCCCCTCGCCGCGCAGAGCCCACGCCCCGTCACCCCGCCCGCCGCCATCAACCTCATCCGGCAGCAGGACCTGCATCGCGACCTCTTCACCCTCGCCGGCGACGCCATGCGCGGCCGCGAAGCCGGTACCCTGGACGAGATGCGCGCCTCGGTGTGGCTCGCCGACCAGATGCGCCGCATCGGCCTCGCTCCGCGCGGCGACGACGGCACCTTCTTCCAGTGGTGGGACATGCGCCGCACACGCGTGTCGCCGAGCGCGACGACCGTGAACATCGGCGGGCGCTCGTACGACGTCTGGCACGACGCCATCCCCCTCACCACCGCCACGACGAGCGCCTCCGGGCCCACCGTGCTCGTCACCGACCTGCGCGACTCCACGCCCGATCTCGCCGGCAAGGTCGCCGTCGTGGAGCTCACCGCACCACCGGCATCGGCGGTCCGCACCACCACCAACACGTACCAGTACAACTACGCCCGCGCCGCCATCGCCCAGGCGTCGCGCGCGCTCGCGCGTCGCGGCGCCGCCGCCGTCATCCTCGTCGCCGATCCGGTGACGGACAGCGTGTTCGACGACCTCGCCACCGTGCAGTCGCGCGGCTCGTACGACGTGGTGGGTGGCGTGCCGCGCTTCAACCGCAACCCGAACGCGGCCCGCCAGGCGCCGTCCGCTCCGCCGGCGCCCGTCGTCCTCCTCCGTCGCAGTGCGATCGGCGACCTTCGCACCGGTGGCCAGCCGGCGGAGATCCGCGTGAACACCGAGAGCTTCGAGACGCCGTCGGTGAACATCATCGGCGAGGTGCGTGGCACCGACCCGAAGCTGCGCAACGAGTACGTCGTCTTCAGCTCGCACCAGGACCACGACGGCGTCCGCTTCACCGTGAACGGCGACTCCATCTGGAACGGCGCCGACGACAACGCCTCCACCAGCGTGGCCCTCCTCGCCATCGCCCGCGCGTGGGTGAAGCAGCCGGGCAAGCGCTCCGCGCTCTTCATCTTCCACGGCGCCGAGGAGCGCGGGCTGCTCGGCTCGCGCTACTTCGTCGCCCACCCGGTGGTGCCGCTCGACTCCATCGTCGCCGTGCTCAATGGCGACATGATCGGCCGCAACAACCCGGACACCGCCGCCCTGCTCGGCTCGCAGCCGCCGCACCGCAACTCGGTGGACCTTGTGCAGATGGCGCTCGACGCCAACCGCGCCGTGAGCCGCTTCGTCATCGACTCGTCGTGGGACCGCCCGACGCACCCGGAAGGGTGGTACTTCCGCAGCGACCACGTGCCCTA
>CAMLIU010000461.1 GCA_946479995.1 uncultured Gemmatimonadota bacterium
TGCGCAGCACGCCGTCGCCACGCGCGACCAGCTCCATGATCGCCTTGTCCGTCTCGACCTCGGCGAGCGCTTCACCGCTCTTGACCGCGTCGCCCTCGTTCTTGAGCCACTTGACCAGGCGTCCCTCCTCCATCGTGGGGGAGAGCGCTTCCATGAAGACTTTGGTTGCCATTGACGGTGACTCGGAGGGTCAGTCGAGATACATGACTTTCCGAACGGCGGCGATCGCCTTCGGCATGTCGGGCTTGGCGGCCTTCTCGAGGCCTTTCGCGTACGGCATCGGCGTGTCGGCCTGGTGCACGCGCACGACCGGCGCGTCGAGATAGTCGAAGCACTCGCGCTGGACGAAGTCCACGACCTGGGCGCCGACGCCGCAGATCTCCCACCCTTCCTCGAGCACGACGGCGCGGTTGGTCTTCTTCACCGACTCGGCGATCGCCTCGACGTCCATCGGGCGGATCGTGCGCAGGTCGACGACGTCGACGGTGATGCCTTCCTTCGCGAGCGCGTCGGCCGTCTGCATGGCGACGAGGACCATCTTCCCATGCGTGATGATCGAGCAGTGCTCACCCTCGCGCTTGAGCTCCGCCTTGCCGAGCGGGATGAGGTACTCCTCGTCGGGCACTTCGCCCTTGGTGTTGTAGAGCATCTCGCCCTCGAGCACGCAGACCGGGTTGTCGTCGCGGATCGCGCTCTTGAGGAGCCCCTTCGCGTCGTACGGCGTGCCCGGCGCGATGACCTTGAGCCCCGGGATGTGGGCGAGCCAGCTCTCCCACGCCTGCGAGTGCTGCGCCGAGAGCTGCAGCGCGGCGCCGTTCGGGCCGCGGAAAACGATCGGCATCTTGTACTGGCCGCCCGACATGTAGAGCATCTTCGCGGCGGCGTTCACCACCTGGTCGAGCGCGAGGAGCGCGAAGTTCCAGGTCATGAACTCGATGACGGGCCGGAGCCCCACCATCGCCGCACCGACGCCGACGCCGGCGAAACCGAGCTCGGTGATCGGCGTGTCGACGACGCGCATCTCCCCGAACTCCTGAAGGAATCCCTTCGACACCTTGTAGGCGCCCTGATAGACGGCGACTTCCTCACCCATGAGAAAGACGCGATCGTCGCGCTGCATCTCCTCGCGAATGGCGGCGCCTAACGCATCTCTATACGTGATTACAGGCATCTAGACGGCAGTGAGTTGGTGAGCGTGAGCTGGTGAGCTGGTGAGACGGAACCTCGGAGAGCGAGCGGCGAGCAGCACAGCAACCCACTCGCTCACCAACCCACTCACTCAGGTGGTGGTATCCGCGTACACGTCCTCAAAGAGCGCTTCCACCGGCAGCTCTGGGCTGGCCTCGGCGAAGTCCCACGAGTCCTGCACGATGGCTTTGAGCTCCTCGTCCAGCTTCTGGAGCTGCTCGTCGGTGAGCTGACCGGCCTCCTGCATGTGGGTGCGGAGGAGCGTGATCGGATCGCGCTTCATGTACTCCTCGAGCTCCGACTTCGAGCGGTAGGTGCCGCTCACCGCGTCGGACATCGAGTGGCCCATGAAGCGGTAGGTGCGGATCTCGAGGAGGGTGGGCGTCTGTTCCTTGCGCGCGCGCTCCACTGCCTCGCCGACCGCCTGGCGTACGGCGAACACGTCCTGCCCGTCGCACTGGTTGCGCGGCATGTTGTAGGCGGCGCCCCGCTCGTAGATGTCGTGGATGGCCGACGCGCGCTCGAGCGCGGTGCCCATGCCGTAGCGGTTGTTCTCGATGATGAACACGCAGGGGAGCTTCCAGAGCGCCGCCATGTTGAGCGCTTCGTGGAAGGCGCCGGTGTTCACCACGGACTCGCCCATGAAGCAGACGATGACCTGATCGCCGCCGCGATACTTGATCGCGAAGCCCACGCCCGTGGCGACCGGCACGTGACCGCCGACGATACCGTGGCCGCCGAGAAAGTTCGTGTTGGTGTCGAACAGGTGCATCGAGCCGCCCTTGCCGCGCGAGCAGCCGTCCTGTCGTCCGAACAGCTCGGCCATCACCGAGCGAGGCGTCATGCCGCGCGCCAGCGCCGGCCCGTGATCGCGGTACGTCGTGATGACGTAGTCGTCGGGGCGCAGCATCGAGATGGTGCCCGTGCTGACGGCTTCCTGGCCGATGTAGAGATGGCAGAACCCGCCGATCTTGCCGAGCGCGTACGCCTCGGCGGTCCGCTCCTCGAAGCGGCGCTGGAGGAGCATCGAGCGAAGCAGCTCGAGGTTGAGCGCTGCGTCGCCCTGCGGAGGAGCCCCGGCGGTGTCGGACTTCCGCTTCTTTTCGGTCCGGGTGGCGGTCATGGAAGACTACGGTGTGGAGTTGTGGGTCGTGGGTGATGGGCGACGGCGGGTGATGCACTGCGTGGTTTCACCCACGACCCACCACCCAAAACCCACCACTGCGTTTTCATACGCCTGCCGCCTGCACCTGCTCCCAGGCGTGATAGCTGGAGCGCACGAGGGGACCGCTCTCGACGTGCCGGAACCCGAGCTCCATG